>JAROAZ010000150.1 GCA_029432775.1 Pontiellaceae bacterium B12227
TCGGGAACAGCCATCAGTTGCTCCCGCATAGCGACGAGACCACCACACTCTTTGACCGCAGCAAACGCAAGGTACATTGTGCCGAATGTGGCAACTATATACTGAATAAAGTCTGTAGCGACAACCCCCCACAAACCCGAGCTGATGGAATAAACCAGAACAATCCCCATGAACACCATGGTGCCGATGTATCGATCAATCCCAAAAAGTGATTCCAGAATTACGCCCATTGCAAGCGTGACCCATCCCAGCGTAACCGCCGCTTTAAACACCCCCCCATACACCGCGTTGAAACCACGAAAGATCTTTGCGGCTTTCCCGGTATACCGCATTTCGAGAAGTTCAATCTCTGTAACCACCCGAGCTCTGCGCCAGAGCCGAGCAAACAGCACCGCAGCCATAACAACGCCAAAGCCGGGGATAAAAAACAACCAGCCGGCATCCAGCCCGAACTGCCGCACATTTCCTGTGTGAAAAAGGGGGGTGTCCGCAGCGAACATCGTCGCCACAATGGATGTGCCTGCCACCCACCAGGGAAGCT
>JAROAZ010000151.1 GCA_029432775.1 Pontiellaceae bacterium B12227
AGCTTCCCTGGTGGGTGGCAGGCACATCCATTGTGGCGACGATGTTCGCTGCGGACACCCCCCTTTTTCACACAGGAAATGTGCGGCAGTTCGGGTTGGATGCCGGTTGGTTGTTTTTTATTCCCGGTTTTGGCGTTGTAATGGCTGCGGTGCTGTTTGCCCGGCTCTGGCGAAGAGCGCGGGTGGTTACCGAGATCGAACTTTTCGAAATGCGGTATACCGGAAAGGCCGCAAAAATATTTCGTGGTTTTAACGCGGTCTATGGAGGCGTGTTCAAAGCGGCGGTTACGTTGGGATGGGTCACGCTTGCAATGGGCGTAATCCTGGAATCACTTTTTGGTATTGATCGATACATTGGCACCATGGTGTTCATGGGGATTGTTCTGGTTTATTCCATCAGCTCGGGTTTGTGGGGGGTTGTCGCTACAGACTTTATCCAGTATATCGTTGCCACATTCGGCACAATGTACCTTGCGTTTGCTGCGGTCAAAGAGTGTGGTGGTCTCGTCGCTATGCGGGAGCAACTGATGGCTGTTCCCGA
>JAROAZ010000152.1 GCA_029432775.1 Pontiellaceae bacterium B12227
CCAGTTTCAACCGGCGAACAAGGCTGTGAAGGGGGACAAGTCGCTGATTCCGTGGAAGGGAGACCCGCCGACGATGGCCAATCTGCGCTGGGAGGATGGAACATACGTGAATCGTCCGCATCCACATCAACCGCGCGGCGCAGCAAGCGCCGAGGGGCGTCTGTCGTTTGAAGAGGAATTTCAGGATGCCATTGTGGAGTCTGTTGAACTGGAGAAACAGGATGCAAAAAAATAATTGCCGAGCTAGAGTTTCATGTGTGTGGAGAACGCTTGGTTTATTAGGTCTGTTGGCTGGTGCGATGGTGGCTGGCGCGGCGGCGTCGACGCAAAGGGCCCCAAAACCAAATGTTCTCATTATTTATGCCGATGACATCGGACGGGGTGACCTGAGCTGCTGGGGGCAGAAAGAGTTTAGTACACCGAACATTGACCGACTGGCCGAACAAGGGATGCGTTTCGAACACTTTTACGGATGTACGGTCTGTGCTCCCGCTCGCGCGGGATTGCTGACGGGGAATACCAATGC
>JAROAZ010000153.1 GCA_029432775.1 Pontiellaceae bacterium B12227
GCATTGGTATTCCCCGTCAGCAATCCCGCGCGAGCGGGAGCACAGACCGTACATCCGTAAAAGTGTTCGAAACGCATCCCTTGTTCGGCCAGTCGATCAATGTTCGGTGTACTAAACTCTTTCTGCCCCCAGCAGCTCAGGTCGCCCCGTCCAATGTCATCGGCATAAATAATGAGAACATTTGGTTTTGGGGCCTTTTGCGTCGACGCCGCCGCGCCAGCCAGCATCGTACCAACCAACAGACCTAATAAACCAAGCGTTCTCCACACACATGAAACTCTAGCTTGGCAATTATTTTTTTGCATCCTGTTTCTCCAGTTCAACAGACTCCGCAATGGCTTCCTGAAATTCCTCTTCAAACGACAGACGCCCCTCGGCGCTTGCTGCGCCGCGCGGTTCATGAGGATGCGGACGATTCACGTATGTTCCACCCTCCCAGCGCAGATTGGCCATCGTCGGCGGGTCTCCCTTCCACGGAATCAGCGACTTGTCCCCCTTCACAGCCTTGTTCGCCGGTTGAAACTGG
>JAROAZ010000154.1 GCA_029432775.1 Pontiellaceae bacterium B12227
CAGACCTATCTGGAATGGGTGGGGCGTTATTTGCATTATGTTTCGGATCAGCGTCTGAACTGGATGGAGACGGGTTCATTGCGCAGCTTTCTCTCATATCTGGCTCTGCAGCGGAAAGTGGGCTCTTCGACACAGAATCAGGCCTTCAGTGCGTTGTTGTTTTTGTTTCAGGCAGTGCTGGAGAAGGAGGTTCCTGCGGTGGATGCGGTGCGGGCGCGCAGGGGGCGCAAGCTGCCGGTGGTGCTGTCGGCGGGAGAGGTGAAGCGCCTGCTGGATGAGGTGGAGGGAACGAAACGGCTGATGCTGGCGTTGACCTATGGGGCGGGATTGCGGGTTTCGGAAACGATTCGGCTGCGTGTGAAGGATCTGGATTTCGAAAATGACCTGCTGTTTGTGCGTAGCGGTAAGGGGGATAAAGACCGGGCCACGCTGTTGCCGGAGCAGTTGGTTGATCAGCTGAAGGAGCATTTGCAGCAGGTAAAGGGCCTGCATGAGCGCGATCTGAAGGCCGGGCATGGCGC
>JAROAZ010000155.1 GCA_029432775.1 Pontiellaceae bacterium B12227
GTGTTGATCCCATCGTTCGGCATGTCTGAAGGCCAATAGGCTCCGCGCCATACCCACGGCATCAGGTAAATTCCTTTCAGCCCGGCGGCCTCGGCATATTTTGAGCCTTCATACAGATCCTCCAGCGATTCTGCCTCTAACATCATGCGGCTCTGGTCGGAGAACTCTACCAGCCATTTTCTCATCCAGTTTTTGGCGGTAGTATAGTTCCATTCACGCCGCACTGAAGGATGAGGCAGATCCATCTCCCCCCACATATGCAACAGGGTATCGTCCTCATCCCTGGAATCGGTCGGACAATAGAGCGCAAACCCGCCTAGCGGATCATCTTTATAACGATGATAGAGGAACGGGAAGTCCACCCGGATACGGCCTTTAAGGTGATCCAGATGCGGCGTCATGAAGTCTAGAGCAAGCGCTTTCACATTGCCGCCGGTATTCATCTCGAAGTGCAATGTCAGAGCGCTGGATTTTGGAATCCCTTTCAATCGCTTAATCCTCAACCCTACATACTGGTC
>JAROAZ010000156.1 GCA_029432775.1 Pontiellaceae bacterium B12227
TTTTTCAGCAATGCCTATGCGGCGAATCCGGTGTGCTCGCCGACGCGCGCCAGCATCATGACCGGCAAATACCCGAGCCGGATCGGGTTGACCAACCACAGCGGGACCAGCGGTCCGAAAGGGCCTGGACATAAGCTTACGCCGCCGAAAGTGGACGGCCATGTTCCTCTTGAGGATACGACGCTGGCCGAGGCCCTCAAACAGGCGGGCTACACAACCGCCCATATTGGAAAATGGCATTTGCAGACGCACAACGAAAAGGGGAAGGCCCATTTCCCGGAAGCCAATGGTTTCGATATCAATATCGCCGGACACAGAATGGGACAGCCCGGTTCATATTATTTCCCCTATAAAAGCGAGCAGCATCCTTCCACCAATGTGCCTGATCTGGATGATGGAAAAGAGGGGGATTACCTGACGGATGTACTGACGGACAAGGCTTTGGATTTTATCGAAAACCATGCTGACAAACCGTTTTTTCTGAACATGTGGTACTACACCGTCCATAC
>JAROAZ010000157.1 GCA_029432775.1 Pontiellaceae bacterium B12227
AAGGTAAGCAATGTTAAAATTCACACGATGGCTTTTCTGTTTTTCGATGTTCTGCATCAGTACAAATGCGGCCTTGGTGGCTCATTATGATATGACTGATGGAGACCTGTCGGATGATGAACTGGGAAATCATCCCCTTACGATGACCGGTGTGGTGTCTTTGAATGCATCCGAAAATTATGCGGTATTTACTGGAGCTGGGTATCTTTCAAGCGCGGGCATTACTGAAACGGATACATTTACGGTTTCCTATTGGTGGCGTACCGCTGATCTGGCCGGACAAGGTAACTTCCAGGGCCCCAGCTTTTCTTGTGAGGCGGGAAGCAATCAGGATTGGCAGTTTACAAAGGTTGGCTCGAATCTGGATCTTCGCGATACAGCACCTGTTTTCACGGATTCGATCACTGCTTATACAGATGGCACTTGGTATAATACGGTGATTCAAAGCGTAGGATCTTCTACCAATATAAATATCTGGATTTCGGAAGAAGG
>JAROAZ010000158.1 GCA_029432775.1 Pontiellaceae bacterium B12227
CGATTCATTTATCCCGTCAAAAAAATCTCACGGAATGAGAGCTACAAAAGATCCAACGGGCTCTTCGGCTTATTGCTCATCTCCTTCACCACGTGGGTGTAGATCATCGTGGTTTCCAGACTTTTATGGCCGAGCAGCTCCTGCACTTCCCGGATGTTGGTTCCATTCATCAACAGGTGTGTTGCAAAGCTGTGCCGCAGGGTGTGTATCGTCACATGTTTATAAATCTCCGCCGCCTTCACCGCCTTCGACAGCGCATGCTGCATCACCTTTTCGCTCACATGATGCCGCCGCGTTTTTCCAGACCTTGGATCCACCGAAAGACGCGCCGCGGGAAAAACATACTGCCACTTAAACTCGAACGGTGCCTTCGGATACTTTTTATCCAATGCACCCGGCAGATAAACCGCGCCATGCCCGGCCTTCAGATCGCGCTCATGCAGGCCCTTTACCTGCTGCAAATGCTCCTTCAGCTGATCAACCAACTG
>JAROAZ010000159.1 GCA_029432775.1 Pontiellaceae bacterium B12227
CAGTTGGTTGATCAGCTGAAGGAGCATTTGCAGCAGGTAAAGGGCCTGCATGAGCGCGATCTGAAGGCCGGGCATGGCGCGGTTTATCTGCCGGGCGCATTGGATAAAAAGTATCCGAAGGCACCGTTCGAATTTAAGTGGCAGTATGTTTTTCCTGCGGCGCGTCTTTCGGTGGATCCAAGGTCTGGAAAAACGCGGCGGCATCATGTGAGCGAAAAGGTGATGCAGCATGCGCTATCGAAGGCGGTGAAGGCGGCGGAGATATATAAACATGTGACGATACACACCCTGCGTCATAGTTTTGCAACACACTTGTTGATGAACGGAACCAACATCCGGGAAGTGCAGGAGCTGCTCGGCCATAAAAGTCTGGAAACCACGATGATCTATACGCACGTGGTGAAGGAGATGAGCAATAAGCCGAAGAGCCCGTTGGATCTTTTGTAGCTCTCATTCCGTGAGATTTTTTTGACGGGATAAATGAATCG
>JAROAZ010000015.1 GCA_029432775.1 Pontiellaceae bacterium B12227
AGGAGGTATCGCTGAAGGTGACTTGATTGGTCTCTATGTCTTCAACATCGTTGATCAGGCGGCTGCGGGTAGTCCTGCTCCTGCGACTCCGCAGAATGTTGCGATTCCTAGCCTTGACGCTAACGTTACAGTTATCCCGGAACCGGCGACGCTGGGTCTGTTGGGTATTGCAGGACTGGGAATGTTCCTGGCCCGTCGCAAAGCTCGTCGTTAATCTTCGGATTAATCTGAGTTATAAAAGAGTCCGCTTAGTCGGGCTCTTTTTTTTGTAGGTAAATGGTTTGGTTGCCTGCGCCTGAAGGGTGGTGCTTGTAAGCTTTGTTCGCGCAGTTCTTTCTTGGGAGAGTGGTTTGGGTACGGGAGTGGCTTTCATTGTGCGGTGACGCATTGGTTTTTCCGGAAGTTTATGTTGTTGTTTCCTGTGGTCGGTTCCTTGCGAATCCTGTCTTGCTGTAAGCTTTTCGCTGCATAGTTCTGGCGAAAAATATGCATTAAAAACGCTTCGTTCTGGGAGGGGATTGGGTACGGCCCCACTATGCGGTGGTTTGCGGTTCTTGTGGAGCTGACCTTATTTTGTTTGACTGCATTATTTGGTTTATTCCGGTTTATGGAGACTTATGATGGGTTCTCAGCCCTCAGCCCTCAGCCCTCAGCCCTCAGCCCTCAGCCCTCAGTCCTCAGTCCTTGCTCTCTATTATGCGTCTTGCGTTTATGGTTTTGTAAAAGAACGCTTTTCCGCACTTTGAACATGACATCACCTTTCCTTTATGAGATCGTTTTGTGTTGTGACATAATCCAATCTTTCTTAGGGGGAATAATGAACAGGTATACAGTTGTTGGTTTAGTGGTTTTGGTGGCCACGGTAGCATTTTCCGCAGACAATCAGTGGGACGGGAATAATTTTTCCTATGATGGAGCGTTTGGCCTGGCCGATAAGAGCTCGCCGGACTGGAGTACGGCTACGGAAATTTCGACGATTCGAACACCGTTGGATTCAGATACACCGAGCGGCCCTTTGGGTTATCTTTCTTTGCTGAATGCTGAAAATACCACGGTAAATATTAACCATTCCTTTAACGGTTTTCTCTATATGAGTAACTTTGGCGGATCTCCTCCGTTCGGAACACCGGCCGTTGTCACCAACCGCATTGTATCGGTGGATCAGGGCGTCACCATTACGGGAGCCCTTTCGGACAATACCGGAGGAGCAACAGCAGATCCCTATGTAGCGGTTCAGATCGTATCTCCTAATGATGATTTAATCATACTCGAAGAGGGGAAGTATGTCGGCGGAACGGGGCGTCAGGGTGTGTTAATGACCGGCTCCCCTTTTGCTACGATGGGAACGCTTCAGGTGCAGGGGGCTAACATCCTCGGCAGTGATGGTGAATCCTACGATGCCGAGGGTGAAGGGAATCTTTCCTTTGGGTCGGTAGGCCTTCAGCAAACATCCGGATTTTTGATCATAGACAGCCAGCAGCGTGAAACCGATGCCATACGTGGCGGTAATGGTGGGAATGATATGTTTGGTATTGCTGTTGGAGCAGCGGATGCCTATGGAGGTATCGGGGTTTCGCGTTTCCTTTTCAATAATGATATGCGGATGGAAGATGGCTATATTTTCGGGGGTAACGGCGGGACGGTCAATAAATCCGGTTCACTGGAATTGAACATCTATGGCGGAACTGGTCTAGGTAACGGAAAAGGTGCAGCCACGCTGAATGGTGGTGTTATTGCGGGGGGCAAAGGAGGAACAGCCGATGTCTCGGATATTACTGATTCTTCGTCTGCTGGCGGGGGTGCTGGTGTTTCCTTGTCGGCAACCGCAACCGATTCGTTTATCGGTGCTGTGACAATTGTGGGCGGCGCGGGCGGTGCGATTACCTCGACGGGCTCTGCGAATCTGCTCGATATTTCCGGTGGTAATGGCCTTGTGATTAACGGTTCTACTGCTGCGTTCACCAACAGCGGTGCGCAGATTACCGGCGGTGCCGGTGGTACGCTGGGAAGTGTCGGCTCGCAGGGTGTCGATGCCGGCGGTGGCGAAGCGCTGTTGTTTAGCGGATCAGGGGCCGGCGGAAAAGTTGTCCTGTTGGGCGGTAACTATACCGGAGGTATCGGTGGTGCGGTTACGGATGAAACCGGAACGGCTGATGTGAGTGGCGGTCGGGGCCTTTTTATTACCAATGGCGTAACAGCTGAAATCAGCGGTGATGCGGTCATTGCCGGTGGTGCTTCCGGCTTCCTGAATGGTATTCAAGGCGAACAGGCTGTTGCATTGGAAGTTCGAGATGCAAATGTGATCATTACTAATGGAACATTTGTGGGTCATAAAGGACTGCTGACCACAACAGCTGGCGGGGCTAACACGGTAGAAATCCATAGTGGTTCCTTCGGGGATGTAGAATTCAGTGGTAATGATGAAAATTTAAAACTTGTTGGTGGAACCTATAACGAAATCCTCCTTTCCGGTGCAGGAGTTCAGCAGCTTGAGCTGGGAGACGTTGCAGTAATTAACGATCGTTTGGTGCTTAGTTCCGGCCAGGTGGATATGACCAGTTGGACGTCTGATCATTTAAATGGTGCCTTGATCTCGAATGGTACGCTCAATGCTATGAACGTTGATTTCAATATGGACTCAGGTGCCTCGCTGACTTTGGTAGAGGAGACTGCGTCTATCAGCTTCGGTCGGGATGCTTCGGTATCCGGAGCCCTCAGTCTCGGACTGGGTTCGTTTAATGTTACCTCAAATTTTACGGCTAAAAGCGGCGCACAACTGACGAGTGATGTTATGACTGATGGGGCGGGAGGAAATAAAGTTGGAGCTATCTCCGGGCAGGACCTCATTTTTGAAAATGGTGTTGCGTGGGGCCTGACGTTTGATGGTGCAATCAGCTCGAATGAGAATCTGTTGGCCAATGGTATTGAACTGGCTGTGGCTTCCGGCTCGTTGAGCAACGATATGAATGTTGCTGATGTGAAGATTCTTGCGAATAATCCAAACTGGTTGAAGGGTATCAGTGCGTTGACCAATGTGAATGAAACGCTGGTTGCGGTTTATGATAATATCTCTTTGGAAACGTTGTTTGAAGACTACGACCCCGTGTTGCAGGTTGCGATGAGAGAGCTCTATATGACCGTAGAGAATGATGAAGGGCTGGCAGATTACATTGCTGAAAACTGGATTAATATCGAAGATGCCGCCGGTGACTTCGAACAGGGATTTGTGCGCACTCCGGAAATGGCCAGTGCAATGATGGGGCTTCAGGGCGTATTTGCGGATCAGATTAAAGATCGTACCCGCAGCAATCTCCGCTTTAAGAAGTTCGGCAGCCGGACGGCATACTCTCCGTCAGGATCCCGCGGTCCATCCGACTGGTATGACAACTCCGTTCAGTGGACCAAAGATCATATGCCCAGATGGGATGCTAAGGAAGCGCAGCGTAAGGCTTCTGATAATGTGCCGATGCCTAACATTGAAGGAGATCCTTCTGAAGTAGGTAAAGCCTACAATTCCGGAACGGTCGGTAAAGGAAATGATTACAAAGCAGTGCAGGACGCGCTGAGAAGCCGGACTCCAGTTGCCTCCGGGGATGATATTGAGGTTCCGGAAACCTATCAGGTTTGGGGCCGGGGGTATGGTTCGCATATCAATCAGGATTCTACCGTCGGGTTTGCAGGCTATGACGCCAGTATCGGTGGTGGCGTGGTTGGCATGGATAAGCGTTTTGAAAACATGCTGATTGGTGTAGGACTTGGTTATGCTCACACACGTGTTAGAGGAAATACAGGTAACGATGGGGATGCTGATACGGTTCATGCCGTGGGCTACTTCTCCCACAGCACAGAAAATCTCTACTTCGATGCTTCTCTTAACTATGCGTTCAATGATATCTCAACCGAAGGTATCAATGCCTTTGGCTATGAGGCCGACTATAATGCGAGCACGCTTGGTTTTGCTGTAGGTACCGGTTACGGGATCTCTTTTGGTCGTGATAAATGGTTGTTCACCCCCGAAGCATCCTACCTCGGTTCGTTGTACAGCCGTGGTTCATATACGGAAAAGTCCAGTCTGGATACGCCTTTCCCGGATAAGAAATATGACTCCTATGATGAGTGGTCTCACCAGACTGCGATTGGAGCAACGCTCTCAATGATTGGTGTGATCGAAAGCTTCAAGACTGAATTGGAATATCAGCCTGAATTCCGTGCACATTGGCTGCATGAGTTCAATGCCGATTTGGATAACGACGCATACATCATGGCGGGTGGATCTGGTGATTCAATCGCAGTTGCTCTTCAGGCTCGCGAAGAAGATCTCATCCGTCTGGGTATGGGAATCCGCTTCTCTGAATGGCAGAATGATACGACGGAGTTCGGCCTGGATGTTGATGGAGCCTTTGGCGAGGATTACCACAATATCATTCTCAGCGGTAAGTTTATGCATCGCTTCTAATCGGCTTCTTTAAGAAGTTTGAAATACGGGTCTTTCTTCGGAACGGCCCGTTTTTTATTGGCATGTCAAAATATGGTCAATCGGGCGCAGTATGTCGCCATGCTGCAACCGAAATATTTTCAGGCGGATCCGACAGGCATCTTTTTCGCAGGGCCGAAACTTACGCCGAGAGCATTCTGTAAAACTCCGTACGCGGGATTTAATTTATATCGTAATGTGCCGGAAATGGTCTCGGGTTTTTAGATGGCAGCTGCGGGTTGGTGGTTGCAACCGGGTTTCCAAAGGCTGGAAATGCGGCCGGCATGAGAAATCTCGAGGTTAATGTGTTCCAGACCATCCAGGCGAAGTTGCGAAGCCACGGTCCGCATGGCGGTATCCGGGGAGTTGCAGTCGGAGCTGAGGTGGGCCAGAAATACGTGCTCGAGATGTTCTGTCGCACTTTCTGAGATCAGCCGGGCGGCGTCGATATTGGAAAGATGGCCCTGTCGGCTGCGGATGCGCTGTTTGAGCGGCCAGGGGCGTGGCGCTTCCCTTAGGAGATCTTCATCGTGGTTGGATTCAACCACGATTGCTTTGCAGCCCCTCAGTTTATCCCGAACGAGGGCGGTGGGCATGCCCAGGTCCGTTACAGAGCCCACGGAAGTTCCTTCGGCGGATAGGCGGAAGCCGACGGGTTCGTATGCATCATGAGGTACGGAGAAGGGTTCTACCGTGATATCCCCGATTTCGAACGCAGAGCCGGTTTGAAAGACTTTCACGCTGATCTCGTTGGATTTCGGCTGCCGCATAATGCCGTTCAGCGTTCCCGCATTGGAATAAATTGGAATGCCATGGCGTTTCTGGAGCACACGAATGCCTCCAATGTGATCGCCATGTTCATGAGAAATGCATATGCCGTTAATGCTCTCGGGAATGACACCAATCTGATCGAGTCTGATGGCAACTTGTTTTGCACTGAGGCCCGCATCAATAAGAATCCGGGTCTTGTTTGAGGCCACATAGATACAGTTTCCTGAACTTCCACTGGCGAGAACACATACTTCTAAACTCATATACGAATATCTCCTGAAATCGCGATCCATATTAACGAAGCCTTCAAAGATGGGAACTTCTTTTAGTGGCTATTACAAGCAGTTTTACCGGTTGATGGATTTCCCTTGCGCTGATGCACAATGCAGGGATGGGGAACTGGATAAGATGGAAAAGCGTCAGAGGGCTCTTTATTTTTATATAACATGGCTTGAGATATGCATGCGAACAGGTACATTTATCGGCATGGCACAGCCCGGACTAGTTTTAAGTCAGGAAATGAAGATGCAGCAAGTACTTGCACCGCATCTATTCCAATCGTTGGAAATCCTGCAAATGCCCCTGATGGATCTTCAGCAGATGATCAAGCAGGAGCTTTCTGAAAACCCAACGCTTGAGGCAACGCAGGAACAGCCCGATGCTCAGATTGAGATTGAGCAGGGGACGAAGGATGTCGATAGCGAGCAGTTTGATAACGAGTTTGAGAAGCTGGCCGCCCTGGGCGAAGAGTTTGACAGTTATCAGGATCGGGGTCCTGTTTCCGGCGGAGCTGATGCGGAGGAAAAATATCAGTTCATGATGGATTCGCTTTCCGAAGCATCCTCCCTGCATGATCAGCTTCTGGATCAGTTGGCTCTATCCGGTCTGGATGAATATGAGCGGAAAATTGCGGAAATCGTAATCGGCAACATCGATGACGATGGCTACCTGCAATTGGATGTGGAAGATTTGCTGGCTCTGCCGAATTTTCCCGCAGAGACACTGGATAAGATTCTCAACACCATTCATGACTTTGAGCCTGCCGGTGTCGGTGCACGAGATCTGCGTGAGTGCCTGTTGCTTCAGCTCAACCGACAGGGTCGTCAAGAATCGCAGGAATATCAGATGATCGAGCAGCATCTTGATTTGATCGGTCGGCATAAGTATGAGGATATCGCCCGTGCTATGGGCCTCACGGTGGACCGTGTGAAAGAGCTGGCCGCTTTGGTGGCGAAGCTGGACCCGAAGCCAGGGCGAAACTTTTCTGAAGAGCGGATTGAATATGTTACGCCTGAGATTCTTATTGAGAAGAAGGACGGCGAATACGTTATTACCCAGAATAAGAAGCCGTATCCGAATCTGTTTATCAGTCAGAAATACCTTCAGATGCTGAAAGATCCGAAGACGACCAAGGAAGTGAAGACCTATATCCGTGAAAAAATTGCCAAGTCAAAGCAGTTTATTCAGAGCATCGATCAGCGTATGGATACGATTTATCGTATCGCGGTAGAGATTGTTCGCATCCAGAGAGACTATTTTGACCACGGTGTTTCCCGTTTGAAGCCGTTAAATATGAAAACGGTTGCCGAGTTGTTGGAAGTGCATGAAACCACCATCAGCCGCGCAACAGCCGGTAAATTCATGCAGACGCCGCAAGGGCTGCTCAGTATGAAGTATTTTTTCAAGCCCGGTGTGATGACGGCCAGTGGTGAAGCAATCTCAAATGAGAGTGTGAAAGCCGCATTGGCAGACATTGTCCGGGCTGAGGACAAGAAAAAGCCGTTGTCGGATGCAAAACTGGTGAAGCTGCTGGAGGAGCAGGGTATCAAGATTGCCCGGCGCACCGTGGCTAAATATCGTGATCAGCTCCGGATTCTCCCGTCGCACCTTCGTAAAGTCCATTAAGTGCGTGACGAGTGATGCTTGAGTCGTGATTCCTGAGTCGTGATTTCTGTTGACGGACTTTCGTCAATTCCGAAAAAATATACTCAAGCCTCAAGCCTCAAGCCTCAAGCCTCAAGCCTCAAGCCTCAAGCCTCAAGCCTCAAGCCTCAAGCCTCAAGCCTCAAGCCTCACTCAGGCCATAAAAAACGCGAGCCGTTGCTGACTCGCGTTGATTTTTACGGGAAGAAGGTTCTTAGGCTTCTTTCGTCTTTTTCTTCAGGTTGCGGAAGCTGGTCTGGGCAATCATGAGCAGGTTGCTGGTGGTCCAGTAGAGTACGAGACCGGATGGCATGGTGTAGAAGAAGAACAGCATCATGATCGGCATCATAAACATCATCATTTTCTGTTGCTGCTGCTGTTCCGGCGTTGCGGCCGTTCCCGGTGTACTTAGTTTCTGCTGCCAGATCATCGAGACGGACATGAGCAGCGGAAGAATGTTCAGGGAGCCGATCACCGGAATGCTGCCTGCAAACAGGTTTTCTGGCTGGCTGAGGTCGGCAATCCAGAGAAATCCGGAATAGCGCAGCTCAATCGCATTGCGTAGAACAGTGAAGAGCGCGATGAAGACCGGGATCTGAATGACCATTGGAAGGCACCCGCCCATCGGGTTGACTTTGTTCTCTTTATAGAACTTCATCACTTCCTGTTGCGCACGCTGCGGATCTTTTTTGTATTTTTCCTGAATGGCTTTGATCTGCGGCTGCACTTCCTGCATGCGTTTCATGCTTTCGGTGCTCTTGTGCGTCAGTGGCCAGAACAGGATTCGAACCAGCAGGGTCAGCAGGATAATGGCGACCCCGTAGTTGTGAACCATTCCGTGGAAGAGGTTGAGTGTCCACAGGAGGCCTTTGCGGGATGGTTCCATGAGCCAGTTCATCCATGAGAAGAATCCGGTGGTTTCGAATTCCATTACTTTCTCATAGTTGTTGCCGGTTTCTTTCAGCGTGGAATATTTTTTCGGACCGATAAAGTAGGCGTATTCAATGCTCTTTGTTTCCCCGGCATCCAGAGCAATCGGGCTGAGCGCGAGTGCCGCCGTGATCGTGTTCGGCAGGATGGCTTTTTCGCTTGTGTCGCGGGTGGACAGGATGGCCATGGTGGCTGGTTCATCCTGCGGGCTGATGATCTGTACAAAAAATTTGTTTTTCGCCGCAAGCCAGTTGATCTGCTGGTTGGACATGCCTTCCGGAACTGCATCAATCGAGGCCGCTTTGTCGGCATTCTTGTATAGTTTATTGAGCTTTTTGCCCCAGTAATTGAGCTCATCGTTCACGGAGTAGGAGTCCACGCCGAGAATACTGATGCCCTTGGTGGCCTTCATGTCGGCCGGGTTGGTCATGTTGCCGGAGAGCAGGCGCAGGCCGGAAATGTTCCAAGGATCGGAAGAGTTGTTGATGAAGCGGTCATTCACGGTCAGCAGATAATCATCGCCGATTGTGAGTGTGCGTTCGAAGAGTGCGCCGGAGTTCCAGGTCTTGGAAAAAGTCACAGATTTCCCGTCAGCCGATTTTTCAATGTTCAGCGACTCTTTGGCACCAATGCCTGTGAGACCTTGATAGGCCAGCGCGGCGGAGTCAGAGAAGTCGAGCATCACCGGCGGGCTCTCTTTCTGGTCGAATTCCGGATATTGGAAGAGGGTCGCGGATTTAATGCCGCCGCCCAGCGAGGTCAGCTCGATGCGCAGATTTTCATTTTCGAGTACCTTGACGATTTCATCGGCCGGAACTTCGGTGTCGATGACGGCCGGCGCGGCTGCTGGCTGCTCGGCAGCGGGCTTCGCTGCGGTGAGCGCTGCGTCTTCAATATTACCGGCCTCCGGTATCGGCTCGGCAGGCTGCTCGGCGGGAACCGGTGCGGCCGCCGGGAATTTCGGGGCAATAAAGGTGCGGTCAATAAAGAACCAGGCAATCATCAGAACAATGAGGCCCGCAACAGGTATTAGATCTTTTTTATTCATAAACTCTCTCTCTGAAAATTATTTTTTCCGATCAGGAACCGGGTCAACTCCGCCCGGATGGAATGGATGACATTTGCAAATTCTTTTCACCCCGAGCCAAAGACCGTAGACCATACCATGTTGCTTCAGCGCTTCAATGCAATACTGAGAGCACGTTGGGTGGAAGCGGCAACGCTGGCCCAGATAGGGGCTGACCATTTTCTGGTAGCCTTTAATCAGCAGGATGACGGCCTTGGCCGGCAGCTTAATGATCCTGTTTCCGATCATTGGAAAGTCCGAATTCCTCGTTCGCCAACAGTTTGTTTTCTTCGGTGATCAATCCGGCTTTAGAAGCCAGTTTTAACAGTTCCCGGAGCACCTCTTTCCAGTCGCTGGAAAGGATGCTGCGGCGGCCGACCAGGATCACATCAACGTCGCCGTTGAAGTAGGGGCGGAGGTGCCGATAGGCTTCGCGCATGCGGCGCCGGGCAAAGTTGCGCTTATTGGCACGAAGGTGAACCTTCTTGCTGGTCACCAGGCCGAGGCGGAGCGAAGCGCCTTCGCCTTCACGCAACCATAATACCATGAAGCGCCCAACCCATTTCTTCTTCTGGGAAAACGTTTCCGAGAAGAGAGAGGAACGGGTGAGGCGCTGTTTCCTGGATAAACAACGATCAAGCCCGCTTGAAGGCGGGCTTGAGTCGATAGAACGGTCCGACTCCCTCTGTTGGGGCTTCGGCATGTACTGTTCCAATTAAACTGCGGTGAGACGCTTGCGGCCTTTCTGGCGGCGGCGTTTCAGGATGGCACGTCCATCAGCAGTAGCCATACGCTTGCGGAATCCGCACTTACGGGCACGTTTGATTTTCGAAGGATTATATGTGCGTTTCATCGTCTAAATTTCCTTTGTGTTCTAAAAAGCAGGCTAAACTACCAATATCTCGGCGGTTGTCAAATGCATTTGCTTCGAAAAGAAGCGGCTCAATTTCGTGAATCTCATGCCGTGAAATTTGGATTTCCGCCCTGAATGCGAAGGAGTTGATACTGAATCATGATTCAGAATGCAATGCGTATCATTGACACGCTGCCGGGAAGGTGTGAAAACTGACGCGTGAAAGCGAGCCTCTCCATCATCGGTTTCCTGTTTATAGGGGTTGGTGCATTTTCTTTGGCCCTCTCTGAGACCATCGAAGAAATGAGCATTCATGTGGATGAAATCCGAGCGGGAACGGTTGTTCTGCGCGCTGAGCTGCCAAATTCTTTTTCGAACAAGGTCGAATTCTATGCCTGTGAAAGTCTGGCTTCCAATGGTTGGAAAGTCGCCTCAGATCCGCTTGCGGGATGGCCGGATAATCAGGTCGAGTGGACCGACTCCTCTAATGGGCTGCATCAGGCGTCCTGTTTCTATCGTGTGGGCGATGCCGAGAGGGATTCGGACGGCGACTCCATTCCGGATGCGCGGGAAATAATTATGTACGGGACCTCTCCGGATCGTGCCGATACGGATTACGACGGCGTGGAAGATGCCGTGGAGCTGGAAACCCCGGGGCTGGATGCAGGTAATCCGGATAGCGACGGGGATGGCATTCCCGATGGCGAGGAGCTGCGTTGGGGCTGCGCTGATCCAACCGTTTTCGATGTGCTCTCCTCCGATGACGATGGAGATCTGCTCCCATTCATGCTCGAATATTCGTTTGGGACCGACCCGTCTGTGCAGGATTCTGATGGCGATGGAGTGTGGGACGGAGTTGAGGTGGAGCAGGGGAGTAATCCGGCCGATCCGGCCGATGAAGGAAGGGCTCCGTCGACAAACGATTGGGTGGAGGTATCTCTTTCGTTGTCAGATATCGGAAGCGGCGAAGAACTGTTTGTGCTCCGAATGGGGGATCTGCGCATCCTTTCCGGCGAAGCCGGGCAGGTGTTCCGGTTTTCCAAGGGTTGGAAGTATGAGGCGGAAGTGGTACTGGCCGGATCGTGTGCTGAAGTTCCGGAGCGATCCTATGTGGCGGCCATTCAGGGGGTTGAGAGTAATACCGTTTTCATGAGCAGCCCGAATCAATTGCAGGATACCATGCCGGTAGAGGTTTTTATTCCCAAATTTGAATATTCAATTTATGTCGATCAGCCGGATCCTGGGAACCGGGATATAAAATACAAGGTGATTTCGTTAATTCCTCTTGATCTGTTTGTGGGGCACACCTGGTGGCAGCTCCGGGCGGAGCCGGCAGAATTTGTTGGTCAGTTTGTGAAGAGCGCCGATCGCGCCCGTTTCCTGAATATCACCACCGGTTTTTATCCGGCGGGTTATCCGGATGATGACTTAAGCAAGTCGACCCAGTCCACTCTTGCAGAGGTCTTCAGTCCTGAGGTTTTTTTCTCGGCCGATGTCATCAAAACCTATTCCGTCGATTGGCTCGATCTGTTGAATGCGCTCGACTTTGTGGTTGCGTTGGATGCAAGCCCCGGCATCTTTGATCTGAGCCTGCATAATTGTTCAGATGTCTCGTTAGAGGTTGCGGCGCTTTGCGGGCATATCCTGCCCGATACCTATGGTAGCTGGTCCGGTGGTGGGGGAACCAATCCCGCCGATCTGGGCGAAGATCTCAGAGCGCTTCCCTGATTCTGTGCGATTTTACTTCCGCTCAATATTGCATTCCGCCCGCCACTCCGACACCATGCGCGGACTATGAAAAAAGAAATCAATCTCAGTGGGGGCATCGATCTGGATGCCGTAGTCGAAACTTCAGGCAGGCGGATCGACGGGCGAACAGCGGATCAGTTGCGCCCGGTTAAATTCACCAAAAATTTTATCACTTCGGCCAAAGGGTCGGTTTTGATTGAAATGGGCAACACGCGGGTCATCTGCAATGCCAGTGTCGATGAAAATGTGCCGGGTTGGATGCGCTACCAGAAAGTGCCGGGCGGATGGGTGACTGCGGAATACAGCATGCTTCCGGGCGCCACGCAGGATCGTACGCAGCGCGAATCCACTAAAGGCAAGATCGGTGGACGCACCATGGAAATCCAGCGCCTCATCGGTCGGTCGCTCCGGGCCGTGGTTGATCTCAAAAAACTCGGACGCCGTCAGATCTATCTTGATTGTGATGTCATCCAGGCCGACGGCGGCACGCGCACGGCATCCATTACCGGGGCTTATGTTGCCCTCAAACTCGCTATCAAGCGCCTCATGGATGAGGGCCTGCTGAAAGAGGATCCGGTAACGGAAGGGCTTGCGGCCATCAGCTGCGGTATTCATAAAGAGACGCCGATTCTGGACCTCTGCTATCTGGAAGACTCCGCCGCCGAAGTGGACGCAAACTTTGTCATGACTGCATCCGGAAAAATTATCGAAGTGCAGGGTACCGCCGAGGGCGCGCCGTTCAGCAAAAATGAACTCCTGGAAATGATGGAGCTGGCCGAAAAGGGGATTGGCGAGCTTGTGGTTATGCAGAAAGAGGCCATTGGCTGATTTCCACGGTCTGGAATTTACAGGGGTGTTGGATTGGGGTAGGAAAGACGCAGTTTAAATCATTAGAGGTAACATTATGAAAATTTTAATCGCCTATTCCAGCAAAACCGGTAACACCCGAAAACTGGCGGAAGCGCTTCATCTGGCCCTGCCGAATGCGGACCTCTGCCCGATGGGCAGTGTGCCGAATCTTGAACAGTACGATATGGTTTTTGCCGGTTTCTGGGTTGAAGCCGGGAATGCCTGTCAGGACGCGATTAAGTGTCTGAAAAGACTGGGCGGAAAACCGGTTGCTCTGTTTGCCACATTGGGAGCATATCCCGACAGCCGGCACGCGGCCGACAGTCTCGCCGCTGCGGCCAAAGAAATCCCGAACGGCAAAGTGGTAGATTCTTTTATCTGCCAGGGTGCCATCGATCCGAATATGATCGAGTGGATGGAAAAGCTGCCGAAGGAAGATGAAAATGCACCGGACGATTCCCGCCGGCAGCTCTGGAAGGATGCTGCAACGCATCCGGATGATAACGATCTGCAGGCGGTTTCCGACTGGGCCGTGGCTGCGCTCGAAAAGCAGCAGGCTTTGGTATAGATTTCCAGACGTTGGAAAAAGAAAAGGCGCGGCCCTGAGCGGTCCGCGCCTTTTTTGTTTCCAATGATTGGAAGCTACATATTGGCCACCACCGCGTCGGCAAATTCCGAGCAGGTCAGTAGGGTGGCATCGTCCATCATATGCGAGAAATCGCCGGTAACGGTTTTATTCTGAATGGTCTTGTCTACCGCATTCAGCACCAGATCCGCGGCTTCCGTCCAGGGCAGATAGCGCAGGAGCATTTCGCCTGAGAGCACGAGTGAGCACGGGTTCACTTTGTTCTGGCCGGCAATGTCGGGGGCGGTGCCGTGCGTGGCTTCAAAGACGGCCTTCCCATCGTTGTAGTTGATGTTGGCCCCCGGGGAGATGCCGATTCCGCCCACGCAGGCGGCAAGGGCATCGGAGGCATAGTCGCCGTTGAGGTTAAGTGTGGCAATCACATCATAATCCTGCGGCTTGAGCAGGATGTTCTGCAGGAAGGCATCGCAGATGCAGTCCTTGACCACGATGAGTTCGCCGGTGTGCGGATTCTTGATTTTATACACCTTTTCAGTGCCGTGATAGACCGCACCGAATTCCTCTTCCGCCAGCTCGATGCCCCATTTCAGGAACGCGCCTTCGGTAAATTTCATGATGTTGCCTTTGTGCACAATCGTAACCGACTTACGGTTGTTGTGGATGGCATATTCAATGGCGGCGCGGATCAGGCGCTGGGAACCGCTTTTGGAAACCGGTTTGATGCCGATGCCGGAATCCTCCGGGAAGCGGATATTGGTAACGCCCATTTCGTTCTGCAGGAAATTGATCACCTTGCCGACTTCATCGGACCCTTCGGCCCACTCGATGCCTGCGTAGATATCTTCCGAGTTTTCGCGGAATACAACCATATCGACCTGATCGGGGTTTTTCACAGGGGAAGGGACGCCCTTGAACCACTTAACCGGCCGTTGGCAGACATAGAGGTCGAGCTCCTGACGCAGGGTCACATTCAGACTCCGGCGTCCGCCGCCCGTCGGCGTGGTGAGCGGGCCTTTAATGGCAACAAAATATTCATCGATGGCTTTCAGGGTTTCATCCGGCAGCCAGGTATCTTCGCCATAAACAGCATTGGCTTTTTCTCCGGCATAAACTTCCATCCATTGGATCTTTCGGACTCCGCCGTATGCTTTTTCAACGGCGGCATCGATAATCTTGATCATGGCTTTGGTAATTTCCGGGCCAACACCGTCGCCTTCAATGAACGGGATAATCGGCTGATCCGGAACGTTCAGGTGCCCATACTCAACCATCGTGATTTTTTCCCCAGCGGCGGGAATTTTAATTTTTTCAAAACTCATAGAATTTTCCTCAACAGTAAATATGAAATGGAATAAATCCGATAATGTTATGGATGTAAAGGGGTTTCGTTCGCTACCTGTTTCCAATGGTTGGAAGGTTAGACTTTAATATTCAGGCGCGGGAGATAGAGGCGTTGGCGGTCGGTCTCGCCGGGCAGCAGGTTGAGTTTGCGCCAGGGAAGTTGGGCGCGGTCGCTTCTTGGAGCCTCGGAAATTTTGAGGGCGGTGCCGGTGCAGACTTTATGTTTGCCGAAGCGGGCGTTGATTTCGTCGATGGTTTTGGAAAGTTTTTCGAGTTTATCAATCTGCAGGCGGTCTTCAAAGAGGTCGAACTGGGTGTCTGCGGCCGATTCGAGCCGCGTGAGCCAGATCTGGGTGGTGCGGTATTCGCAGCCGGGGCGGTAAATCTTTGCGAAGAGTTCATTCACCATGGGAAGGACTTCCTGAGTGGAATCGGTGGCGCGGTTGAGTCGGGCCCCGAGGCCGAACTGCTGATAATTTTTCAGACGCAGGCTGATGTAAATTTCTTTGGTGCGCTGTTTGTGCCGGCGCAGGCGGATGAAAGCCGATTCCACGTTGCGGACGAGCTTGGCATAAACAAAGGCGCGGTCGGAGGAGGGCGTGGTGAAGGTTTTGCCTTTTCCAATGCTGATGTTGGCCGGCTTGGGATCGGGGGTGACCGGCAGGAGGTTGACGCCCCGCAGTTCGTGCCAGATTTCCAGACCCGGTTTGCCCAACATTTTCTGAGCCCATTTTTCCGGGCGCTGGATAAAATCGTAGGCGGTTTGCAGTCCGTATTTGCGGAGCAGCTGAACGGTGTTGGGGCCGAAACCCCAGACTTCGTTCAGCGGGATGCGTTTCAGAAAAAGGTGAATATGCCGCCCCTGCACGGCGGTGATCCCATGCGGTTTTCGATAGTCGGAAGCAATTTTGGAAAGTCCTTTTGAAAGGCTGAGCCCGACGGAAACGGTGAGGTCGAGTTCTTTATGGATCTGTTCCTGAATTTTAAGCGCAATATCTTTATAGGACATGTGGTGAAGGCGCCGCAGCCCGGTGATGTCGGCAAAGCCTTCGTCGATGGAGTATTCTTCCACTTCCGGAGTGTAGCGGCGCATGATTTCGAACATGCGTTTGGAATAAATGCTGTAGCTTTCGTAGTCGCTCGGCAGCACCACCAGATCGGGACACTTTTTACGGGCTTCCCAGAGGCCGACCCCGCGTTTGATACCGAGTGCTTTTGCTTCGTAGGAGGCGCAGGCAATAATGCCGCGCTCTTTGCCGCTGACCACAGGCTTCCCCTTCAGGTGGGGGTGCATGGCCTGTTCAACGGAGGTGAAAAAGGCGTCGCCATCCACATGCAGAATGGCCTGAGGAAACGAGGCATTCATGATGGGTTGTTCGTGGTTCATAACTCAGAGGGTAACCCTTTCGGGCGGGTTGGCAATGCTTAGTTTGGCCGGGATAAAAAAAGAGCGGGCCTGCAAGGCCCGCTCGACATTTTTTTCTATTTTCAGGCTGCTCTGTTAAAAGGCGTAAATAACTTTTGCTGACAGATTGTGCGAATTGAAATCCTCGCCGAACAGTTCATCGAAATCGACCCGAAGCAGTACGTTTTGCCGGGCATTTCGCTTCTCCGCATTGAAGAAGGTAAAGCCGATTCCCAACCGGATGGTGTCCTCGTCCAGGAACGGATAGGCAATCAGATACTCGTTTGCTCCTCCGACCAGTTGATAGGAGATGCCATCGGGCTCGGGATTGAATTCGCGGATCCAGTGGGCGCGGCCTTCAATCTTGAAAGCGAAACTTTCCATTGCTGAACTGTTCAGCATGGCCACATTCAGGCCGAAGGTCCCTGCGAGAGAGTCTGCATCGAATTCATCGAAGGAACGGGGCACAGCCACGGAGCCTTTTTCTTCATAGGCTTCCTGCTGGTACGCGGTGTAGCGAATGGAGGCCTCGGGGGTGATGACGGTTCCAATGCCTGGAAGTTCGAATCCAATGCCGCCGCCCAGATAGGCACTGATGAGATGGGCATCGAATTCGCCATCGAGCTGGAACGGTTGTGCAGTATGGGATTCAACACTGTTAAATCCATAGGCCAGTCCGGCGTCCAGATAGGAGTGGTTTTTTCCAATGGTTGAATAAAGCGCGGCCTGGAAGGCGTTCATATTTTGTTCCGCATCGCTTGCGGTATCGATGGAGTAGTTTCCGGCTCCGCCACTGATGCCTACCAGAAGGGGGCCGTAGCTTTTATCCATTCCGATGACACCACCGTGCATGATTGCATCGTATTCCGGGTTCAGGTCCTGTTGATTGCGGTGATAGAACTGGCCGTAATATTTGGCCCAGAAGCGCCAGTCGGTTTCGCCGTCTTCATCCGGTCCTGCGGCTCCTGTGGGAAGCCGCAGCTGTTCCCTGAATTCGGTGCCGCGGGAGAGGGCCAGACCGACGGCTGCATCGAGTCCCTGCTTGGCCACCTGAAAGGTGTTCATGGTCGTCAGGTAGGTTTCCTCAACGAGGGCCTGAGAGCCGGCAGCGCCCAGATTGTTGAGGATGACATTCATTTCCGGCGAAACCAGGTCAAGGGCAGGGTCGTCCAGTTCGGCGGCCAGTTCGGCGAGCTGTCCGGTGGCATCCCAGTAGTTGCTCAGCGAAAGCGTTGTGAACTGGAACGCAATATCTGTTCCCGTGAATGCTTCCACATATGAAGTACGCCCGGTGATGGAAGAGTCTGCTGTAAGTGTTACGATGGAATCCAGATTGTTGGTGTTAACCAGTCCGCCGGACGTAATCAGAGTGACGGTGCTGCTTCCTGTTGAAAAGCCGGCCAGCGTAGCATCCACCTTCAGCGTGGAATTACTCTCAAAGGTCACCGCTCCTGCGGCATCCATGAGCCCACTGGTATTGGTGATGATCTGGAAGTTCAGTTCGGCTCCACTGAGGACGTCGATATCGCCTGCGGCCTCCAGGGTTCCCATGCCAATATCAAGTTCCGAGTCGGTGCCGATTTCCAATGCCTGGAACATGGCTTTGCTGTTTACGTCCAGGAGGGCAAAGCTTGAGTTTATGCTCAGATCCAGATCTTCGGTGAAAATCATAGTTCCGTTGCTGACGGATACGTGATGGAAAGCGCCATCGTCGAGGTTGGTAATAGTAACTGTTCCTCCTACCTGAGAGATGTTCTGTGCAATAGAAATATTGGAGACCGTCACAAACTGCATGCCGTTGGTGGCCGTGTTATAAAGCTCTATTACGCTGAAGTCGCCTCCCATCAGGTCCAGATTGTTGATGCCGGAACCGGTGGTCTCGCTGTAAAGGCCGCCGCCGTTGTAGTCGCCGCCATATGAGGTCAGATGGCTGTTTTCAAGCCGGATGGCATAGGTGTCGGAACCGCTGAATGTACCACTGTAGTTTGTAATGGAAGAGCCGCCGACGGCATGCAGTCCGTAGCCGCCTGTGGTGAACTCCTCGCTCCCCTGTCCGGCTGCGCCCCCGCTGTACGTGCCGCTTCTTATTTCAAGCGTGGAGTTGGTTGCAAAGATGGCATCACCACCGGAGGCATAGGCAGAATAGCCGCTATTTGCAGTTGCGCGGCCGCCACCGCCGCCGATGATGGTGGTGTTGGTGATGACTGCGGAGGAGTCGTAAAGCTCCAGTCCGTTTCCGCCGGTGGCACGGATATCTGCACCAGCCCCGCTGGCAACGCCGGCATTGCCGCCGGAAATGGTGGAACCGGTCAATTCGGCGTAGGTTCCGTTCTGAAGGATCAGACCGTCGGAACCGGAAGCATTCCGGGAGGCTCCGGTTCCGGGCAGGGGAGGCCCGTTTGTGCTGCCGGAATCAGAGATGATGGTTTTTCCTTCGAAGACTGCGGAGGAGACAAGTGCAGTTTGTACATTGGAGAAAATGCCGCCTGCACTGCTGAGCCAGCTGTTGGTTCCTATCGCATAGGTCCCGCCGGAGAAAGTTCCTTCATTAATATTCAGCGTGGTTCCATCGGAGACGGTCAGTGCTGTGGTGTTGGAGCCGGTCAGTATGCCGCCGGTGCCCGTAATGTCGAATGAAGTGAAGTTGTTGCTGATCACGATGAAGCCGTCGACTTCCCTGTTCAGGTTGATTTTGGTCGTAATCGGATTCAGCACCGTCAGGTCAGAGGTCCCGTTTTGCACGGAGGTGATGGTTGCGCCGTTAACGCTGCCGTAAGCGCTTCCTGTGGCAATGTTGTTTTGTGCATATGATGCGGTCAGTGATAAAAAAAAGGTGAATGCCGCAAGCGGCATCACCTTATTTCTACAACTGACCAACAGGTTCCGTGTTGAATGATTTTTCATTAAGGAACAACTCCTGGTCTATGATTTTGTTGCAATAAAACTTACTTGGCTTTTTTCTTTGGTACTAGAACTGCGTTAATGAAGCGCCCCTGCAGGCGTGGAATCTGGTCCACGGTGGTGATATCCACGGTGTCCTTGATGACGCGCTGCATGACTTCCATACCCAGTTCGCGGTGGGCGTTTTCGCGGCCACGGAACATCAGCGAGATTTTGACGCGGTCGCCGTGCTCAATGAACTTGCGGAGGTTGCGCATTTTGGTTTCGTAGTCGTGGTCGCCCACGTTGACACGGAACTTCACCTCTTTGAGCTTCGTCTGCACCTGATGCTTCTTCTGCTCTTTCTTTTTCTTTTCCTGGTCATACTTGTATTTGCCGTAGTCCATGATTCTACACACGGGCGGTTTGGCATTGGGAGTAATTTCAACCAGGTCAATTCCGTACTGCTTTGCACGGTTCAGGGCTTCGCCTGTTTTCATTATGCCCACCGGTTCCCCGTTGGGATCAATTACACGAATTTCCGGTACGCGGATGCGATGATTGATCCGTACCTGCGGCTCGCGCTGCTGCCGTCCTCTGAAGTTTGGCTTACTAATCTGAGACCTCCATGTCTACTGTTCTTTTTTCCAGCTCTTCTTTTTTGAGCTGGGCGATGAAATCGTCCAGAGAGCATTCGCCCTGCATGCCTTTAAGGCGGTGGCGTACAGCTACCTGTCCGTTTTCCATTTCCTGCTTACCGATAATAAGCATATACGGCACTTTGTCGAGCTGGGCGTTCTTCACTTTTCCGTTCAGTTTGCCCTGCTTTTTATCGATCGAAACGCGGATTTCCGCATCCCGAAGCCTGGAAAGAATTTCGTCGGCATATTCAAGCTGCTCGTCAGAGAGCGGGAGTACGCGGACCTGTTCCGGTGCAAGCCAGACGGGGAAGCCGCCGGCATAGTGTTCGGTCAGGATGCCGAAGAAGCGTTCAATGCTGCCAAACAGGGCGCGGTGCACCATGTACGGGCGATGTGCTTCGCCGTCGTCGCCGATATATTTAAGGTCGAAACGCTCCGGCAGGTTGAAGTCGAATTGGATGGTCGAAGTCTGCCACTCGCGGCCGATGGCATCTTTTACCTTGAGGTCGATCTTCGGGCCGTAGAATGCGCCGCCGCCTTCGTCCACTTCGTAGGGGAGTCCTTCTGCCTTAATCGCGGCTTCGAGCGATTTGATGGCTGTATCCCAGCGGGCTTCTTCGCCGACCGCTTTTTCGGGGCGGGTGGAGAGATAGGCTTTCACTTCGGTAAAGCCGAAGGTTTTCCAGATAAAGTTGCAGAAGCGGATGACCTCTTTTACTTCGTCTTCAATCTGCTCAACCGTACAGAAAATGTGCGCGTCGTCCTGGGTGAATCCACGAACGCGGAACAGACCGTGCAGGGTGCCGGCTTTTTCGTAGCGGTAAACCGTGCCGAGTTCGGCCCAGCGGAGCGGAAGCTCGCGGTAGGAGCGCAGACCGGATTTATAGATTTCCACATGGAACGGACAGTTCATCGGCTTGGCGAAATATTCCTGGCCGTCCACATCCATGGCGGCAAACATGCCTTCGCGGTAGAAGTCCAGGTGGCCTGAGGTTTCCCAGAGGTTGGCTTTGCCGACGTGCGGGGTGTAGACAATGTCGTACCCGTTTTTAAAGTGTTCTTTTTTCCAGAAATCTTCGATCAGCGAGCGGATGCGGCCGCCTTTCGGGTGCCAGTTTACCAGACCGGGGCCGACGTTCTCGGAAATGGAGAAGAGGTCCAGCTCTTTGGCCAGTTTACGGTGGTCGCGCTTCTGAGCTTCTTCAATCTGTTTGAGGTAGAGGCGAAGCTGTTTGGGATTGGTGAAGGCCGTACCATACAGGCGCTGCAGCATCGGGTTGGTCTCTTTGCCGCGGTAGTAGGAGCCCGCAATGTTCATAATTTTGAACGCGCGGAGTTTACCGGTGCTTTCCACGTGCGGGCCGGCACACAGATCCATGAACTCGCCGCAGGTGTAGAAGGTGATGTCTTCGCCTTCCGGGATATCGGCCAGACGCTCCAGTTTATATTTCTGGTCTTTCAGCAGTTCTTTGGCTTCATCGCGGGAAACCGTTTCGCATTCAAACGGAAGGTCTTCAGCAACGATTTTTTTCATTTCGGCTTCGATGCGCTCGAAGTCTTCCGGCGTAATGCGGGCCTCGAGGTCAAAGTCATAATAGAAGCCATCTTCGGTTGAAGGGCCGATGTCGAGCTGTACATTTTCAAATAGTCGGCAAACCGCAGCTGCCATAACGTGCGCCGTTGAGTGGCGCAAACGATCTAAATCATTCATTTCGTATTTCATCCTCGTAGAAAGAATCTTCCGTAAAAAGAGCACGAATATAGGGAGTTGCCCCAAGGGTGTCAATTGGCGGGGGGATTAAATAAACGTTAGTATTTCCAGTGAAACCAACCCGTTTCAGGGCTGGCGCAGTTGTGATGCGTATGCCGCTTCTCCATCGTTGCTTTAAATGGGATTGTGAAAAGAGCGGGATCGCTTTAGAGTGTTCGCCATAAGGAGTTAAATGGATGTTTAGATCTCTTGTGTTATTAAGTGTTTTACTGGTCTTTGGCTGTGCTTCCGTGCAGGAGGGCGCTTATGAACCGTATAAATCCCGCGAGAAAAAGGCGTTTGCCCGTGCCGACCGGTCGGTTGAGATTATCGATGTGCAGACCAATTTCTATGCCTATGTCGAAACCGAGGTGGCATGGGCCGGCCTCATTGAAGATATCCAGTTCAAGGAAACGGAGCGTACCATTCAGGTGGCTTTCAGCATTGAACATCGGGCATTCGATTGGCTGGATCATGGAGGCGCAATGCCCTATCAGTTGTCCGCTGAGGGGCAGGGGAGCTTCAGGGCGGGCTGGACGGTGGATAAGCCCGCCCGTATCAGCCATCTTAAAACACTGGCCAAGCCCGGCTATATGATTGTCATCTACGGTAAGCCTTATCGCATGGAAGGTGGGGTGATTCAGCTTGCCGCAACGGCTGTTCGACCGATTAAGAACACTCAATTCGCGGCTGGAGTTCCAATGTCTGGAAAGATTTCGGACGCTGAGCAGGAAGAGCAGGACTAGAACTTGTAGAGCAGGCTGGTAAGCAGGGCTTTATCATAATAGCCCTTATCGTCGTAGAAAACTTCCGTGTCGCGGTCAAGACGGTATTCCAGACGAACAAACAGGTCGCGAACCAGCTTGTTTTCAACGCCGGCCGAGAAGATGAAGTGGTAATTCTCCAAATCACCGAGATGGGTATATTTCTGAGTAAGCGCCAGCGTGTTAATGATGTCCCACCGGAAACTTTCATCAAAAATAAACTTCGGCTCAGAAACGGATGTGGTGGTGGTGCGCGTACGGTCGAGACGCTCATACGAGTGGTATCCACCGCCGGCGGAAGTGGAAAGTTTCAATTTTGAATCTTTCCCGAACCATTTAATCCCCAGCTCCGCGGTTTGCAGATATTCATTCTCAATCCGGCGGTTATAGTCGCGCTGATAGAGCGTTTTTGCCGAAGCAAACAGATTGTCATTCCGGAAAGAGTGTTTGTAGTTCTGCGTCACGTTGAAGAAGTCGTCGCGAATGCGGTATTCGTCTTCGCTGTAACGGTAGGTCCAGGCCCAGCGGAGGTTATTGCGTTCGCCCTTCCAGTTCACATTGCCGTACACTTTGTAGGTTTCGTACTCTTCATCCTTGTAAACACCGTTCTGGTTTGAACTCGTTTTTTCCCGCATGGCAATTGCGAGTCCCGCCTGACCGGACCAAGCACTCTTTTTCGGGGGCGCCTTTTTATTTGCCGCCTTTGGTGGTTTTTTGGCTGCCACCTTTGGAAGATTTCCGGAGGTTCCCTCGGCCTTCGGGATGGCCTCGGCCGGCACGGAAATTTCGCCAAGCTGTTCAGTCGAAATGCGGATTTCAGAAATATCGCGTGGGCTCAGACTGATGGAGCCGAAGGCTGCCGATTTGAAAAAGATGTGTTCCGGGGACTGTTTCAGGATTTTCCCGCTCAGTGTATCGCCGTTTTTCAGCACAATCGTGTCCTGAGCAATGCCGGATACAGCTGCAAAGAAGAGGAGTGTAAGGATGGAAAACAGTTTTTTCATATCTGATTTTTTAAAAGCCGTTTTGTAATAAGTCGGGCAAGCTATCCGTTTGCTTTCAGAGGGTCAATCCCATCAAACCGAAAAAGCCTTTCGAAGTGAACGAAATGCGGGCCTGATTTTGGACGAAATCAGTGATGCAGTTGGGTATCTGTAAATTAGGGACGTCATACAGGGAAGGATTCAGCCGCTTTGTGGATGTGGCGAATCAGGCCCTGAAGTCGGGGCAGTTGAAAACCGTGGTCACAAAAACGCCCGCTACACAATAGCGGGCATTTTCCAACCATTGGAAGTTTAGCGGGCGGGCGGTGCGTGCACGCAGCCTTTGTGCAGGGCATGCGCACATTCCATCCAGATCTCCGCAAAGGTCGGATGGGCATGGACCGTATTGCCCAGCTCTTCTGCTGTGATCTCCTCGCGGACGGCCACGACCATTTCGCTGATCAGATCCGTTGCGTGCGGTCCGGCGCACTGAGCGCCGATAATGATGTCGCTGCTCCTGTCGGCGATGATTTTTACAAAGCCTTCGGTTTCGTTGGCGGCCTGCGCTTTGCCGAGCGGCTTGAAGTGGAATTTGCCGACGTTAACCGAACGGCCGAGCTTTTTGCATTCGTCTTCGGTCAGGCCGACCAGGGCCACTTCCGGAGAGGTAAAGATAACGCCGGGGATGACGACTTCTTCGATCTTCTCTTCGCCCTTCATAATGTGTTCGCAGGCATACATCGCCTGCGAGGTGGCGGCGTGGGCCAGCTGCATGCGTCCGGAAACATCGCCGATGCAGTAGATATTGTCCACATTGGTGCGGCTGAGTTCATCCACTTCCACATAGCCGCGTTCATTCACGGCCACACCGGCGGCTTCGATATTCAGTCCGTCGAGCACCGGGCTTCGGCCAATGGATACGAGCAGCATATCGGCTTCAATGGTTTGGTCGCCGGCTTTGGCCGTAACCTTTTTGTCGGTTGCCGTGATGTCCTGCATGGCATCGCCGGTGAGCAGGGTCATGCCGAGTTCGCTCTTCATATGTTTTTTAACGACGTTGCGGACGTCTTTGTCGAGCAGCATCAGAATATCGGGCAGCAGTTCAACAATGGTGACTTTCACACCGAGGCCGGCCGCCATGCAGGCGAGCTCGGACCCAATGTAGCCACCGCCAAGCACCATCAGGGTTTCGGGTAGTTCATCGAGTTCGAGGAAGGCGCGGCTTTCCACAATACGTTCGTGTTTCGGAATAAAGCCCGGAACGGTGGAGGTCGAGCCGGTGGCGATGATGATGTTCTTGCCGGTGATGGTTTCGGTGGAGCCGTCGCTCTTCTTCACCGCAACCGTATTGGCATCGCGGAAGGCGCCGGTGCCTTCAAAAAGGGTGACACCATGGGATTTCAGCAGATAAGCAATGCCGGCCTGTTGGGTTGAAATCACGTCGTCTTTACGTTTTTTCATGGCCGGATAGTTGATTTCCGGTTTTCCAACGTTGATGCCAAACGATTCAGCATGCAGGATTTTCTGGTAGACTTCTGCGCCGGCGATAAGGGTTTTAGTGGGAATACACCCGCAGTTCAGGCAGGTTCCGCCCAGCCATTCGCGTTCGATAATGGCGGTTTTTGCGCCCAATTGGGCTGCTTTGATGGCCGCGGGATATCCGCCGGGGCCTGCACCGATTACAATAACGTCAAAATCCATGATAATTGCTCTCCTTAAATAATGATCGGAGTATTGGTATTTTATTAAAGGCGAGTCAACCGAAAGTGATTTCCAATGTTTGGAAGAGCACAGGTGACGGGTCAGTCAGAAATAAGGCGGTAATAAACCTGATTGGAGGATGAATTGAGAGGAAGGTTAAATGAAAGCCGTGAGCAGTTTGCTGTGGCTGTGTGAACATTCTCCCAGTTGGTTGATGATAGATCAGAGATCTGCTGTAAATGATAAACATCGTTACTGTACGCGGTCCAAACGAATTGGATGTTAGTTGCTTGTGTTGTATAAGAAATGAGGTTTTCGGGCACGTGGGCCGAGCTCTTGAGGAGTCCGTTTATATGCGTGTTATCCTGGGCGTTGGTCGCAAGCGCTGCATTCAGCCCGGTAGCATATACAGGAACCGGTGTGTCGGAGTGTCCCCGGGTTGTCCACGTAGCCGATGGATAAATGCCTGCTCCGTTGTCGGTCGCAGAGAGGCCGCCGGTCTCATGGTCGGCAGTAACCACCAGCAGGGTGTCGGTTCGATTGCCCATCCAGTCGACGATGGTTTGCACCGTATTGCCGAATTCGATGGCTTCGTGTACGAGGTTTGTGATGAGGTGGTTGTGACCTGCATCGTCAATACGGGCACCCTCGACCATCAGAAAAAAACCATCGGGATCATCATTGAGCAGATTGAGTGCCACGGCGGCCATTTCATGAAGATGGGGAAAGTTGCCGAGACCGCTGTACTCGTAGGGCATGTCGCGCGATCCGAAAAAGCCGGCAAAATGGGTGTTTGATGCTGAGTTGAAGCTGAAAAGTCCGGTCGCATCGGTGGCTATCGCATAGCCGGAGGATTCGAACAGCTCGTTGGTTATGCCCCAGCCGCCGCCTCCGAATAAAACGTTGGGGCGGGATCCGTGTAAGTAGTCGGATGCGATATCCGAGTAATGAAATCGGGAAGGTTCATGGGCGCCGAATGCCGCCGGTGTTGCATCTGTGATGTGTGCAGTGCTGATCAGGCCGGTTGACTTTCCCCGGCTTCGATAATATTCCAGAATGGTTTCGAATGCACAGCCATTGCCGCATATGTCGAATGAAAGGACGTAGTTATTAACTTTCTTTCCCGTAGCGATCGCTGTGGAAGCCGCTGCGGAATCGGTGATGGATGAGTTTGCCGAATGGGTGGTTATGGTGGATTGGTAGGGAAAGGTTTCGAAAACCAGGTTGGCTCCCAGGTAGAGTCGCGCCGCCTTAACTTGTTCCGGGCCCATTCCGTCGCCAATGCAGAGAATAATATTCCGAGGATGCCCCCCTATGACATTGGCTGACAGCAGTAGTAACAGGGAGCAACTTTGAACAATGATTTTCAGGAGCATCATGTGGTATCCCCTTTCTCATTGATCGTTTTTACTGCCTGAACTTTTCGGAATGCAATGAATAATTAGTACTATTATGAATAACAGATAAATGTTTGCAATATCTTAGGTGATAGGTGGATAAAATTTATGGCGCTTGCGGAATCCGGGCTTTGACTCGGTACATGCCGGAACTGGTTGAGTTGGTTGACTGCAGGTCCATTTCCTCTCCGTTTCCGCGATGATAGCCACTGACGTTGGTCCAGGAGGATGAGTGGATCAGATTGGTGGTTTCCTCCAACGCGTAGTCGCGCGATAGGTGGGAATCGAACTCGGCTTCCACTGCAGTGGACCCGTTGGTCGGGCTGAATTCCGCAGTGAAGGTCAGGACCGAGTTGAGATCGTTCGGGTTGGTGCAGGCAATGTATTCGCCGAGGTTATCGGAGCCGTCAAGGTCGGAGTCGAGGTCGGCTACGGCATTGGTGGAGCCTCCGAAGTGCTCAATTTCCCAATAAGCAGGGATGCCGTCGCCGTCGAGGTCGGAAACGTCGAGCTGGACCAGCGTGTTGGTCATCAACACGGGGGCTGCACCGGGTACGTCCTTATTGTGATCCCACAGTTGCCAGATGGTATCGCCCCAGGCCTTCAGACCGCTGAAGAAAGGATCGGTTTGCGCAAGATAAGCGGGGTCACCGCCCGCTCCGGTGCCGGTAAGGGTGCCGTTGGTTCCGTTAATTTCGTCGCGCAGAAACTCAATAAACTCGCGGCTGGTAGTCTGGTAGTAGAGTGCCGCTTCAATCCGTTCAGTCCCCGCCGGAAGTTCAACGGTGACTTCATCATAGCCGCCTTCATACTCGGCCTGCGTGTAATAGTTTTCCGAACTGTGAAAGTTGGTGTCGGAATGGCCATGCCAGACCGGCTCACAGAGGCGTTCGGCCGCTTCGGCCACCCTGAAGCCGGCCGGTAGGATGCGGTTGTCTTTGTATCGTTTTGTGGCCAGGGCCATATGGAAGGTTTCGTTTACGCCGAGCAGGGAGCTGGATTGATGTACTTCGTAGACGAGTTCATCCTCATATTCCTCCCATTCGGCCAGTTCCGGGCTGCTTTGTGAATAGTCTTCATTGAGTCCTTTGAGCGTTCCAATGCTATAATCGTAGGGATTGATCTCATAAATAACCTGATCGTTTACATAGGCTTTGATGTTCAGGAACATACGCCGGCCTTCCGGGTAGCCCGAGATCAGCTTGTGCCCGGTGTGGTTCTGCAGGCGCAGGGTGAACTCGCTGGTGCCGAGGCTGTAGGCGGCATTGGTCATAGAGATCGAATCCTGCAGCATTTGTCCAGAGTAGGAAATGGTTTCGAGCAGTAGGTTCGGATCAAGCAGGTCGCCCTGAGAAAAATCGAGGGTTAGGGCGGCCGGGCCCTGTTTCAGCAAAGCCTCGTTGGTGGCATCGTAATTAGGAGAGACGGGGTCGATACTGGCGAGCAGGTAGGGCACCCAGAGGTTGCCGCCGATCATCCGGTGTTCCGGAACCGAACTCATGGGATGTGCACTGGATTGGTCGGGTCGTACTTTTCCCTGATTTGCGGCCTTTTTGCCGGGCAGATCGCGGAAGTGGCAGTCCTGGCAGGTGGCGATTTTGTTTCCGGCATGCGAGGTATCGAACCGGTCGGGGCTATAGGGGCCGGAGCCTTCCATGCCGCCCTGTAAACCGAACCCGGACAACATGAATTCGGAAAACGTGCGCTCTACATGAGCATAACTGTAGGCCGGTTGCGACTCGGAGGGGAGCACGGTGCTGCCGTCGCCCGGTGCCAGTTCGGCGTGGGCAAGGTTGGCCAGGGCTGGGTTGGAGATGTCGTGACAAGTGCCGCACATGTATTTGCTTTTATGATATCGGCTGTAGAGCCATTCGTGTTTTGCGGGGGCGTCGGAAAAGGGGCCCCGTTTCGCATCCTGTTTGCCGGTGGCCAAATTTTGGGTGACCAGGAAAATGTGGCCCCCGCCGTTTTCGGTGTAGGTCGCGCTGATGGGGGCATTGTTGGAGAAGAGATTGTTGCCGTTAAAGTAGGTCATCTGGGCGGCGGCGAGCGCATCAGCGGCGAGAGTGTCATCGATCGCACCTGAGAGATTACCGGTTTCGTCCCAATAGCCTGTCCAGTCGGAGCCTTCGCGGGTGCCGTCGTAGGTGGCCTGATAGAAGGGGTCATACATGTAGTGGCAGATCTTACAGCTGACGCCATTGAAATCCTCGCCCAGCATGGCCGATGCATTTACGGGATCGGAACGGCCGTCGAGCCAACCCATCGGGAAGTGGCACTTAACACAGATGTCGGCGGCATTCGGGGTGCCGAGTGCATAGATGGCATCCTGCGCAGCGACTGTCAGTCCGGCCCAGAAAATCGGGTCACGGCTTGCTTGCGCCATCAGCGATCCCTTCCAGTTTTCCATTTCAAACGTACTTCCGCCATGGCAGCTCAGGCATTGTTTGTCGGAGTCCAGGCCAACAACCTGTCCCGGCTGCGTTCCGGGCATGCGGACCAGTGCGTCGTCTTCAACCGGTTTCGGGGTCCATGCAAGCGCCTGAAAGGAAATTGTTCCACTGATAAAAATAAGCCGTATGACGTTTGTGTTCATAAAAACCCCCGGTGTGATCTCGGGAGTTTATCGAAAACATTATTAAAAATAAATTCGTAAATATCTATATGTGAATAAGATGTGTGATATATTATGCTAATTGTCATGAATGTGTTGTGATTCCCACCCCTTGGAACTCTGGATGAGAGTTTTCCGTGCTATTGATACGTGATTCAACTTGAGCGCCGTAGTCCGTTTACCTACTATGTTGCTTTTGTTTACCAACTCGGGAAAGGGGTGTTCATGAACATCGTAGTATGCATTAAGCAGGTGCCCGATTCAGACAAGGTCACGATTGACCGCGAAACTAATCGCCTGAATCGCGCAGGGGTTCCATCCATTATTAATCCGTTCGACGAAAATGCGCTCGAAATGGCGCTGCAGCTCAAAGATCTGCACGGCGGAAAAGTTATTGTTGTTTCCATGGGGCCGCCGCAGGCGGAAGAAGCGCTGCGCACAGCACTTTCCCTCGGCGCAGACGAAGCCATTCTGGTTTCCGACCGTAAATTCGGCGGAGCTGACACGTGGGCCACGTCCTACACCATCAGCCTGGCCATTAAGAAGATTGAAGACGTTGACCTGGTGCTCTTCGGTAAGCAGGCCATCGACGGCGATACCGCACAGGTTGGGCCGGGTGTGGCGCATTTTCTCGATATTCCAATGCTGACTTATGCCAAGGGCGTTGAAGTGACCGGAGACACCTTTAAGGTGAACAAGGTTACGGAAGACGGCTACGAAATCTGGGACGTGGATAAACCCTGCGCCCTGACCGTGGTGAAAGAAGCCAACGATTTGCGTATGCCTTCGCTTAAGAAAAAGATGGCCGCCAAAAAAGCCGTGATTCCTTGCTGGGGTGTTGAAGAACTTCAGCCGGAAGAAGGCAACATCGGCCTCGCCGGTTCGCCGACGAAAGTCTCCAAGGTCTTTGCGCCGCCGGTTAAGCTGAATAAGGAAATCCTCTCCGGTGAGCCGGACGAAATGATTGCGGAACTAATCGGAAAACTGAAAGGGCAGCACATACTATGAGCGCAGAAAAAGAACTTTGGGTATACGCGGAACAGCGCGAAGGCAAGATTGCCGGTGTGGTGCAGGAGCTTCTCAGCCAGGGCCAGGTGCTCTGCGAAAAATCGGGCTATACGCTTTGTGCGGTACTTCCTTCCGCAAACGGAGCCGAGCTCTGCCAGGAACTCTATAACTTCGGAGCTAAGAAGGTTTACACCATCGACGATCCGAAGCTGGCCGACTATCAGAACGACTACTATTCCCGCGCCGTTGCTCAGCTGATCAACGAAAAGAAACCGGAAATCGTACTCTACGGAGCCACCACCATCGGCCGCAGCCTCGCGCCGACCGTTGCTGTGATGGTTGATGCCGGTCTGACCGCCGACTGCACCGAACTCGACTTTGACGTCGAAGAGGGCAATCTGCTGCAGACCCGTCCGGCGTTTGGCGGCAACATTATGGCCACCATCATCTGCCCGAACCATCGTCCGCAGATGTCGACCGTCCGCTCCAACGTCTTCAAAAAGACCAAGCTTTCTGAAAACGAAGCCGGTGAGCAGATTTCCTATGAAGTGGATCTTTCCGGTGTTCCGGAGCGCATGCGCCGTGTGGAAGCCGTTCACGAAGCCGATGACAACAGCATCGACCTTAACGCCGCGCAGTTCATCGTTTCCGGTGGCCGCGGAGTGGGCAAACCCGAAAACTTCAAGATCATCTACGATCTGGCCTCTGAAATGGGCGCAGCCGTCGGTGCTTCACGCGCCACAGTGGATGCGGGCTGGATTTCGCACCATCATCAGGTGGGGCAGACCGGCAAGACTGTTTGTCCGGTGGTTTACATTGCCTGCGGGATTTCCGGTGCCATTCAGCATCTGGCCGGCATGCAGAGTTCCGACATGATCATTGCGATCAATAAGGATCCTGGTGCACCGATTTTCGATATTGCCGACTTCGGCCTGATCGGCGATCTCAACGAACTGGTTCCGGAATTCCAGAAACAGATCGCCGCCGCAAAAGCGTCGTAAAGTTTTCCAACCATTGGAAAGAAAGGGCGCGGAGTCGAAAGGGTCCGCGCCTTTTGTGGTTAAATCGCCTTTCCGGGGTAAGAAGTTCCCATTATGGGCTTTGATTTCAGGGCAATCCTTATACAATCTCCCGATTATTAAATCGAATTTTGCTCAGGAGTACAGACTATGGAAAATGTTGTAATTATCGGAGCCGGTGCCGCCGGCATGACCGCTGCAATCTACTGCGCCCGCGCCAACCTTAATCCGCTTGTGATCGAGGGCATGCAGCCGGGCGGTCAGTTGACTACTACAACGGAAGTCGAAAACTATCCGGGCTTTCCCGATGGAATCGACGGCACGGAGTTGATGGATAAGTTCAAAGCGCAGGCTGCCCGTTTCGGCACCCGTTTTACAGAATACGATGCGGTGGCTAAAGCGGACTTCTCGCAACGTCCGTTCAAACTGGAAATGATGGTCGGCGAGACCATCGAAGCCAAAACCGTGATTATTGCCACGGGTGCGACCGCGAAATATCTGGGTCTTGAATCCGAACAGAAATTTATGGGTCGTGGTGTTTCCGCCTGCGCCACCTGCGACGGCGCATTTTATAAAGATGTGCCGGTTGTTGTGGTCGGTGGCGGCGATACCGCCTGCGAAGAAGCACAGTTTTTGACGCGCTTTGCCTCCAAGGTCACCTTGGTGCATCGCCGCGATCAGCTGCGGGCCTCCAAAATCATGGCCGATCGCACCGTAAGCAATCCGAAGATTGAAATGGCCTGGAATTCAACGATTGAAGAAATCCTGGGCGACGATTCCGGTGTGACCGGCGTGCGGATTAAAGATGTGAATACCGGTGAAACCACTGATGTTCCAGCGTCTGGATATTTTTCAGCCATCGGCCATAAGCCGAATACGGAGGCGTTTGAGCAACTGGAAATGGACGACGTCGGCTATCTGATTGCGGACGGGGTTAAAACTAAATTTGAAGGGGTCTATGCGGCGGGCGATGTTTCCGACGCGATCTATCGCCAGGCGATTACCGCCGCCGGTACCGGCTGCGCTGCCGCGCTGGAAGCCGAACGCTTTTTAGAAGCTCAAGGCGAATAGAAAGATTGATGATTTAAGATTATCGATTGTCGATGTGCTGGGCTGCGGAAGTTTTTCAGGAAAAGGCGGAGGTGGAGTAGATGAATCGGCAATCGAAAATTGAACTGGGTGTTAATTAACTAGGAGAAAGAAGACATGGCAATCAACTGGGGAATCAGTGAAGAGCAGCAGGAGATCATCGATCTGATCGACGATTTTGGTAAAGAACGCATTGTTCCGGTTCGTGCGGAACTCGACGAGAAGGGCATCTTCCCGGCGGACCTTTTGAATGAATTGGCACAGATGGACCTGATGGGCCTCTATATTCCGGAAGAGTACGGCGGATTCGGCGCCGACCAGCTCGGTTTCTGTATGGCCATCGAAACCATGTCTAAATACTGCATCGGTGTTTCCGTTTCCTATGCGGCCAACGCCCTCGGAGCCGACCCGATCCTGATCGGTGCTTCCGATGAGCAGAAAAAGAAATATCTCCCGCCGCTGGCTTCCGGTGAAAAATGGGCCGCCTTCGGTCTGACTGAAGCGAACGCAGGTTCTGATGCCGGCGGCATCCAGACGACAGCGGTTAAAAAAGGCGATAAGTATATCCTCAACGGCACCAAACAATGGATTACCAATGGTGGCGAAGCCGACATCTACACCGTTTTTGCGGTAACCAACAAAGCCAAGGGTTCGCGCGGCGTTTCCTGCTTTATTGTTGAAAAAGACACCCCCGGCTTCAGCTTCGGTAAAAAAGAAGACAAGCTCGGTATTCGTGCATCCGCCACCCGCGAACTCGTTTTCGAGGATTGCGAAGTTCCGGCTGAAAACATTATCGGACGCGAAGGCATGGGCTTCCTGCTCGCCATGAAAACATTCGACGTTTCCCGTCCGGGTATCGCGGCGCAGGGCGTTGGCCTGGCGCAGGGCGCGCTCGACGAAGCCGTCAAGTATGCCAAGGTTCGTAAGCAGTTCGGCAAGCCGATCATCGCCAACCAGGGCCTGCTCTGGATGCTGGCTGAAATGTCCACCAAAGTGGAAACCGCCCGTGCCATCACCTATGCCGCCTGTCGCACGCTCGATGCCGGCATCAAGGATGTCTCCAAAGTATCCGCCATGTGTAAATACTATGCCGGCGACGTAGCCATGTCTGTGACCACCGACGCCGTTCAGGTGCTCGGCGGCTACGGCTTCATGAAGGAATATCCCGTTGAAAAAATGATGCGCGATGCCAAGATCCTCCAGATCTACGAAGGCACCAACCAGATTCAGCGCGATATCGTGGGCAACTCCCTCGTCAAGGAATACGCCTCGAAATAACGCTTCCAAACCTTGGAAATTTCCAAGGTCTGGAAATAAAAAGCTCCGTCATTCGGCGGGGCTTTTTCTATTTCAACTGTACTTCAACTTTGTAGAACCCTTCGCTTTCGGCGTTGTGCGCGGAGTCGGTGGCGCTGTTTTGCGGATGGTCGATTCCTGTTTTCAAGGTTTGGAAACCGCCTGGGAGGTCGTTGGTCCATACAACGGAATACCAGCGGCCCGTCAAGGTCGGTGCCCATTCGATCACAAACCCGGAAGTCTCCTGCCACGTGTTAGTGATGCGGAAGAACGATGCGGCATTCGTAGGATCTGTCCCGGCGATAAATTCCTCTTGATCGGAAAAGAGGTCGCCGTCGGAATCGACCGATCCAACATATTCGAACGCACCGATATCCACCGTGCCGTTGGCGATGCGCGGGTTTCCGTCCAGGTCGGTCGCGACGTTGACGTAGGTGTTGCTTCCGGCATCGATGCATGGCGACGCCATCGAAATCCTGTAATCTCCCGTTTCGGTGCTAATAAACAGTGGATCGGCAGCCACGTTGCCTGCTCCTCCCGGATCGGGTGTGGTACAGCAACAGAATAAATCCGGACTGCCGGTGTCGTACCAGTTGTCGTTTGAGGTAGTTGCGGAGTTTCCCCAAACGATGCAGTTGCGAAGCGTACAGTTGCGGTTTCCTCCGCCTTTGTCGCCCGCCGAGTTGCCGGTAACGGTGCAATTGTTGAACGTGCCGGCATAGCCTCCGCCCCCCTCGTCAATGGCCGAGTTTTCCGCCACCAGGCAATTGTTGAGCGTGCCGAGGTAGCTCCCGCCGCCGCTTGTTTCGGCCGAGTTTTCCGTGAGAGAGCAGTTGTTGAGGGTACTGCCATGACTCCCGCCGCCCCAACGGGTGGCAGTGTTTCCGGAAAGCGTGCAGTTGTTCAACGTGCCGGCATAGCTTCCGCCGCCATCGTTGGCCGAGTTGAGCGTGAGGGTGCAATTGGTGAGCGTTCCTCCATTGCTCCCACCGCCGGCGGTCGCTGAGTTCATGTTGAGTATACAGTTCACGAGATCGCACGCGGCGCTTCCTCCGCCGAGTCCCGCTGAATTGGAGCTGGTGGTGCAGTTGGTGAGGGTGCTACCATAGCATCCGCCCCCTTTGCCGACGGCCGTGTTGTGTACGAAAATGCAATTGCTTCCCGTACAGTGGGCGACCCCACCACCATCGACGCCCGAGTTGCCGGTGAAGATACAGCTGCTCAACGTGCCCCTAAAACAGCCGCCACCATAGGAGAAGGTCGCTGTATTATCGGTGATTGAACAACGGATCAGTGTGCTCTGCCAGCTTCCGCCGCCGGCCTGGGCGGTGTTATTGCTCAGGGTGCAGTTGTACAGTGTGCCATACCGGATTCCCCCGCCAGAGGTGCCGGCCGTATTTCCGGCAATCACGCAGTTGGTGATGAATGGCGTGGTGTCTGTGCAGGAAATCCCGCCGCCGTAGGTGCCCGCAGCCAGGCCGTTGGCAACCGTGAACCCGCTAAGCGTGCATGCACTGTCCTCCAAGTTGAAAACCCGGTGCGTGCCCCCGCCATCGACAATCGTGTAGTCGGGCCCGTTGACGCTCTTTACCGTGATGTTGTGTGAAACGGTGATTTCTGTCAGGGAGGTGTAGGTGCCGTTGGCAACCAATACCGTTAAGCCATTTATGCAGATATCCACCGCATCCTGAATATTCGTAGCTGCTGTCTCCCAGGTAAGATAGGGCGATGTGGAGGAACCCGTGGGCGAAACATGGTAGACGAATGGAGTGGAACGCGTGATGGTGACACTATCGAATGCCGCATCGCCGAGAACATTGGTGCCGGATACCGTGATGGTGTTGGGCCCGTTCGCCAGCGGGATGGAGGCTATCCCGAACGTGGTGTCCGTAACAGGAACACTGCCGTTGGCTCCATTCGCTGCATTGGTCCATACCAGCGAACCGACTGTGTATACATTGTTGGTGCCGACGATGGCATAGGCCGCCACCGACGAGTCGACCGTGGTGTCGGCCGTGGTGATGTCGACTACAGGAGGTATTGAGCGTGTGATGGTCACGCTGTCGGAGGCCGTGTAGCCGGCGGCACTTGTTCCGGCAACGGTGATCGTGTTGGGGCCGTACGACAATTGGAACGCAGGGGTGCTGAATGTGGTTCCTGAAACCGTGATTGTGCCGTTAACTCCGTTCGCCGTGTTGGTCCAGAACAACGTGCCAACGGTATAGGTGTTGTTGGTTCCGTGGATAACGTATGCCGGCACCATGGCACCTACGGAGGTGTTGGTTTCTGTAATGTCGATTACGGGAAGGAGACCGACCGCAAATTCATACGCGCCCATGTCTATCGTGCCGCCCATGATGCGCGGGTTGCCTTCGAGGTCAGTTGATCCTGCTGCATCGGAATTGTTTCCGACATCGATGCAGGGAGATGCCGGCAACAGCCGATAGTTACCGGCCGAAGCATTGATGAACTGCGGGTTGGTGTCTACATTGTTGTCTCCGCCTGGATGCGGTGTGGTGCAGGAGTAGCTAAAGCTGGGAGAGCCACTGAAGTTGTCTCCGGAATTGGTGGCCGAATTTGCCCGGACAATGCTGTTGATGTACGTACCGGCGTAACATCCTCCTCCATTATTGGCTGAATTGCTGACAAGGGTACAGTTGATCAGCGTCCCGTAACGACTTCCGCCGCCATCGGTAGCGGCTGAATTGCCGGTGATCATGCAGTTGAGCAACTCCCCGGACTGGCTCCCGCCGCCTGCATAGGCCGAATTGCCTTCAATGAAACAATTATACAGCAAACTTTCGCAGCATCCCCCGCCGTAGTTGGCTGAATTCGCTGACAGAGTGCATCCGCTAAGTGTGCCTCGCCAGCAACCCCCGCCGTAAAAGTCAGCCGAATTCCCTGTCAGGGTGCAATTGGTTATGAACGGCGTGGTGTTGCTACAATAGATTCCGCCGCCACGGTCGCCTGGAGAAGCGCCGGCAGCGCGGCCGCTGATGATCCTGAAACCGCTGAGCGTGCAGGCGCTGCTGCCGACGTTGAAGCAACGGTGGGTATTTTGCCCGCTTACAATGGTTGCCCCGGGCCCGCCCACGCTTACCACGGTGATCGCGTTGGTGATGGAGATCTCCGCTAGGGGAGTATAGGTGCCGCTGCCGACCTTCACCATTTCGCCGGCCGCTGCAACGTCCACTGCATCCTGGATGTTCGTCGCCGCCGTCTCCCAGGAGAGATAAGGTGGCGTCGGCAAAATGGAACTGCCTTTAACATAGTGTGTGGCTGCCAAGGAGTTGGCAGCGCTTCCAGTCAGAAGCGCGATGATGATGGTGGTTGCTGTTTTCTCTTTCATGATTCATTTTTTTCCATGTTTTGACTTTGCGGTTCTGCCGCACTCCAGAGCGCTACCCGCTATTTCAACTGCACTTCAACTTTGTAGAACCCTTCGCTTTCGGTGTTATGATTCGTGTCGGTGGCGCTGCTTTGGGGATAGTCAATGCCAGCTTCCAGGGTCTGGAAACTGTTCGTCAGGCTATCGATCCATAGCAATGAATATTCGCGGTTGCTTACCGAGGGGGCCCACTCAATAAGGTAGCCGGAAGCCGTGTCCGTTGCATCGGTGATGCGCAGGTACGACTCCGAATTGAGGGGGTCGGTTCCTGCGATGTATTCCTCTCCGCTGGTAAACGGGTCGTTGTCGGGATTACCCGTAGCATCGGCAGCGGCGGCATTCAGTCCATTATCATGTTCCCATCCGTCGGGCATGGTGTCGCCGTCGGAGTCGGCGGTTGGAATGAGAAACTCATAGCAGCCGATATCGATGACGGCGGTGCCGTTGGTATCGCCATCGAGCGGGCGCGGGATGCCGTCGAAATCGAACGCGGCATGAGTGAGCGCGTTACTGCCCGCATCGATGCAGGGCGAGGTGGCCTGCAAGTGGAAGTCGTTGTTGGCGGCATCGACGAACGACGGATCAGCGGAGTAGCAGCTGATGACGGTGGCATTGTAGGAATCGCTTCCCAGCGGTGCGGAATTCGACCAGATGATGGAATTCCGAGCCGAACCCTGGACAATTCCGCCGCCCTCATCACTGGCCGAATTATTGTACACAATGCAGTTGTAGAGATCCGCCTCAGCTGCTGCTCCGCCGCGGTCGTACGAGTGATTGTCGTAGAAGACGCAGTTATACAGCTGTCCATCATCCACCGCTCCGCCGCGCACCGCCGCCGTATTGGCAATGAAAACACAGTCCTGCATCACATAATTGTAATATGCTTTCGCGCCCCCATATTGACCCGCGTGGTTGCCGATGAAGGTGCAGTTGGATGCGCCCGACTGGTACATTGCGCCGCCATGTGCTTGCGCCCAGTTGTTGGTGAAGAAGCAATTGTATGCGGTCGTCCTGGTAACTGCGCCACCGCTCTTATTAGAAGCCACATTGCCCACAAATATGCAGTTGTATGCGGTCGTGCTCCTGTACATGGCTCCGCCGGAACTTGCAGCAATGTTATTTGAAAAAACGCAATCGACCGCCGGGGCTTCAAATATTCCGCCGCCGTTTTTTGCCGTGTTGCCGATAAAAACACAGTTGCTGATCACCGCCGGGTTGGAAAAAAGCCCCAAGCCTCCTCCGCCGCCCACCGCCGAGTTGCTGATATAGGTGCAATTGAAGGCTGCGGAATTCCAGCTTCCGCCGCCGTCATCCAGCGAGGCATTGGTGATGAAGGTGCAGCCATACGCCATACCTCGATACATCCCGCCGCCATTGTCGCCTGCCGAATTCCCCATGAAAATGCAGTTGCTGACGATCGCCGTATTATCGCTACACATGATACCCCCGCCATTCAACGCGTATCCATTGGTGATGGTGAATCCGCCCAGGAACACATCGCTGCCTAGATTGAAGCAGCGGTTGCTGTTAACGGCGGCCACGATTGTTGCTGCAGGACCGCTCATGCTTTCGATCCTGATTGCATTGGTAATCACAATTTCGGTGTTCAGCCGGTAGGTGCCGTTGGTAACCCACACCAGGTCGCCCGTATTGGTGGCCGCGTTTACCGCATGCTGGATATTTGTCGCCGCCGACGTCCAGCTGGAGTATGGCACAGCGGGCGTACTGTTGTTGAGGTCCACATAGTGGGTGGCCGCTGGTGCGGCTGCGCTTCCGAGCAGAAGCGCGCTAATCGATACTGTTAGCTTTTTCATGGTACACTCCTCCGGTTCTATGGATTTCGGGTTGATGGTTCCGGTGTTTGGAAGGGGAGATATTCCTGCTGGTGGATGATGCTGGTAGTGAGAGGCGGAAGCCTGCCAGGTTTCGTAGCAGGACGAACGATGCAATAAATGATGAAGTCTTCACACCAGGCCTCCATTTATCCAAAACTCCTAACCGGAGATATACTCCGCCGACCGGAGTTTGCAAGGGTAAATGCGGGTAAAATACCAGGTATTTTAATGCCGGTTTATGGTCGTGTTTTAGGGGTGGACCCGAAGTTGATAGAAGCGCTCGTTTTCAGCGCTGTGAATGGTGTCGGTGCAACTGTTGCGTGGAGGCGCGATGTTGGTTTCCAATGATTGGAATCCGCTCACCAGGTTGGACGACCAGAGTACATCGTAGAGTCGATTGCTGACGGGCTCCCATTTGAGGATAAAGCGGTCGGATACCGCTTTAGAATCAGTTACGCTGAAAAAAGAGTTTCCATTGGTCGGATCGGTCCCGGCGATATATTCGGAAAGGTTGTCGAACGGATCGGAGTCTCCATGGGCAGACGCGGAGACGTTGGAGCCGAAATATAGGTATTCCCAGCCATCGCCCATATTGTCGCTGTCAGCATCGCCGCTGGCCAGTTCCACGCTGAGCTCTCCCGAGGTGTAGAGGCTGTTCGTGTTCCAGTCGAGACCGAAAGCAAGCGGGGGAAGGGCAAGGGTGCCGAAGGTGCCGCTGATGCCGCCGTTCCAGTCGAACAGATCGAAGGTGGTGCCGAAGGCCGGGGAATAGCTGTCGGCAAGAACCACTTCCAACGGACCGCCCAACGTTGCAGTTCCTCCGATGGTCAGTTTTCCGCTACTTGTTGCGTTGATGCCGATGATGATTTTGGCATGGGCGGTGTTGGCGGTCAGGTTGCTGGCGAGCGTTATTGAGCTGTCGGGATATATCTGAACCGTGTTGCGGTTGTAGATGGTCGCAGAGACCGCCGCAACCGATCCGCCGTTGGTTGCTGTCAACGTGTTATATAGAGTGGTTGCTGCAGAGGGGTGTCCTCCCACATAGAGATCGCCGGTAAAGTTCCAGGAAGAGCCTGCTCCATCAATGGTCGCCTGGTTTTGGCCTGTGCTCCAATAACCCAGACCGCCAACGGAACATTGCACCTGTCCGCCATCGGAGATTAAGAGCGTATTGTAGCCGCCTTTGCTGCCGACAATCAGCTTGTTGGAATTGCTCCACACCGAACCGGTTCCGCTGATCAGCGCCGTATTGTAATGGGCGTGGTCTCCGGAGCCGAGATACCCGTCTACAGATTCCACGCGCCCACCATCTTCAATCTTCAGGCTGTTGTATTGCCCATAGAGGCCAATAATAAAATTATGGTTGGTGCTGGCCCAGATTGAGCCTGAGCCGCTGACCAACACGCTGTTGTTCGTGGAGCCGCTTCCGTAAGTGCTGCCGCCGATGATTACACTGCTCGCATTTTCTATGCTTCCTCCGCCAACGACTTCGACCTTGTTGTTATGGCTTTTGTGGTGGCCGATCCAAATGCTGTCGGAACTCTCCAGTCGCCCGCCATCACAAACTGATATGGCATTGCCTTCGCCGCTTCGTCCCACATACAGCCTGCCGACGCATGCCAGCTGCGCGCCGTTGGAGACCGATAGCGAATTTCCGTTGCCTCCATCCCCGGCATAGAAATCCAACGAATTGCTCCAGACCGATCCCGATCCGCTGATCTCAATGGAATTACGGTTGGCTCCTGCCTTCTCGCCTAAGAATGCCGTTTTGCTGATTTCAACATAACCGCCGCTGCTGACGGTTAGCCGGTTGCTACTCCCGCTGTCGCCGATGGTCAGGTCGCCGGAACTATTCCAGCGCGATCCCGCGCCGCTTATGGTAACAGCGTTTCCTGCGGCCCCGCTTTGGGCGCCAATATAGCCATCGTCGTCGTTCATCAGAACAGCTCCACCCAGGATGGACAGGGCGTTGTTTTTGCCAAAGTTACCCACGATCATGTTGTTGTCATTACTCCAGGTTGTCCCCGGTTGGTTGATGACGGCCCAGTTGTTGGAGCCGTAATATCCAATGGAGCCGGATCCGTTGTCCACCAATGCGCCATCTTCAATGATGAGCGAATTCCAGGAGCCCTGGTAGCCTACGTTGACGGAACTCGCGCTCAAAACGGAACCGGCAGTGCGAATGGCTACGCTGTTGCTCATTCCGCTTGCCGCCCAGCCCAGGGTGATGTCGTTGTTGCATTCCACACGGCCCTCGTTGTTGATCTCCAGGGAATTCCCGCTGGAATAATTGCCGATTCGAAGAACGTTGCAGTCCAGGAGCGAGCCGGTTCCACTCACGGTGCCTTCATTGTTGTCAGCCCCGTCAACGGCGCTGTACCCGATATAGGTCGAGGTTCCTATGTTGAACACCTGTCCGCCGTTGATGATCCGAATGGCGTTGCCATGCGTAACGGCACCTACGTGCAGATCAAAACCGCCGAGGTTCCACGAACCACCATCTACGATCTCTGTCGTCTGGTTTTCAATGGGGCTGGTGTAGCCGAATGCCGACAGGGGCGGGAACCCCAGTACGAACAATGCCGAAGAGATTGCCGCCTTCATCATCCACCTCCAGGTTTTGGAAACTCCTGATCAGGAGATATACACCTGGAGGATGAAATTACAAGTTTAATAGGGGCAATGGGATAAGGGTATTTCTATTCGCTCAGGGCAGAGAAGATTTGCTGCCACTCTTCTTCTAAAGAGGTGCGGCATTCCGGGCGCCCGGCGATGCGATACCAATAGGCCGCGTTTCCGAGATCGCCTTCCACGCGGTGAAGGTAGGCGTGAACCCACGCGGCTTCCGCCGTATTGATTTCCTGCACAATCCGGTGGGCTTCGTCCCAGTCGCCTGCCTGTTCCGTTTCCAATGCCTGGATATAGTCTGATTTATTCATAACGGGAAATTATTCGATTCATATCGGCGTATCACGAAAAAATGCATGCTCAATTCCGGGGGAGTTTTTATGTGAAACTTCTTATGTAAGAAGGTTAAAGTGATTGCATGCGAATTATTGTTACGTTTATAGGCTGCTTCTTTTTGTTCTCCGGATTGGCGCGCGGGGAGACGAATGAGGCATTTGAGCTTAGTTTTCCAAGGTGGGCTTCGTCGATGCGGGGAGGTTCGGTCTATAATTTTGATGCGGATCTGGAGGGCGGCGGATCTTTTTACATTAACCGCTTTGTGGCTGAAGCTATGTTCGGACGAATGTGGAGCTACGATTCTTTTCTCGCGGTCTCGATTGGAGGGGGGCAGGATGACTACCATTTCTCGGAGAAGGCTTTCGATCCCTGGAACAATATTAACAACTATCGGGTGGGTCTATATGGACAGTGGAAGGTTTCCGATAAGTGGTCGTTGTTTGCCGCACCCTCGGTCCGGGCCTATGCAGAGGCGGCAGTGGATCCGCTGGACGGGTTGACCGGGAATTTTTTCGGCGGAGCCTCCTATACCTTTAGTGACCGGCTGTCACTTGGCCCGGCGTTGGCCATTACCGGCCAGATCGCAGATGATACCCGTTATTATCCAGTGCTGCTCGTGAACTGGAAGATTTCGGAAAGTCTGTCGCTCGATACCGGCGGCGGGCTGGCGGCAACGGCCGGGCCGGGGCTGGCTCTGGTGTATGAGTTTTCCAAGCATTGGAAGGCGGGTATTACCACGCGTTATGAGCGGAAGCGTTTCCGTTTGAATCATGAAGGCATCGCTCCTAACGGGGTGGGTGAGGATCGGAATATTCCGATTTACGGCACGCTGGCCTATTTTTTCTACCCTCAGGGTTATATCACGGCCATTTTCGGATATAACGCATATGGCAAACTGGCTCTGTACGATGAGCAGGGGCGGTATCTGGATGAATATGAGTATGATCCTTCTGCAAGTTTAGGTTTTGTTGCATCGTTCCGATTTTAGAGCGGCATAGCTTTAGGTTTTCCGGGTGCTGTATCGGGTCTCATTGTAGACGGAGATTCTGTGGAAAAAAGCGCTGTGAGCACTTGTTTGTGGAATGGTGATGTAAGTTTTGCTGGTCGGAGCTGAACTCTCGTAGTGTTTTTAAGGGTCTTTCGATAAATAATGAAAGTTTGCAGGGCACATTGAGGATTAGGATCTATATGAAAGTTAAGGGATGTATTGCATTTGTATTGCTGGCCGTCTCTGTTTATTCAGAAACGAACCGGGTCCCGCGTTTCAGTTTTCCCAGGTGGGGCCCCTCGATCAAGGCCGGATCGGTTTATGACTTTGAAACCGATATGGACGGCGGCGGTTCTTTTGATGTTAACCGCTATTTTATTGAGGCTGGAATTGCGCGTATGTGGAGTTTTGACCGAATGATTGCCGTTTCCGCCGGCTTTGGTCAGGATGATTATCAGTTCAACAATCTGGGTACGCAGCCGTGGAATAATATTGATGCATATCGGCTGGGACTTTTTGCCCGTTGGCGATTGGATGAGAACTGGGTTCTCTTTGCCGGGCCGTCCGTTCGGTCATACAGCGAAACGGGGACATCGGTGGGCGACGCGCTTACGGGGAGTTTCTTCGGGGGGGCATCCTATCGTTTTGGTGATCGTCTTACACTGGGGCCGGGCTTTGTTGCGGCCGGTCAGATTGAAGAAAGAACACAGTATTTTCCTGTATTGCTCGTGAACTGGAATATTACGGAGCGATTAAGCCTTGAGACCGGCGGTGGATTTGCTGCCACGGCCGGCCCCGGGCTTTCCCTTATATATAATCTTTCCGACCGCTGGAAGGCCGGTTTATCCGGTCGATATGAAAAGAAGCGCTTCCGCATCAATGGAGAGGAAATCAGAGCTCCAAATGGAGTTGGTGAAGATCGAAGCGCTCCACTTACCGGCAGCTTAACCTATTTCTTCTACCCGGCTGGGTATGTTAGTGGGATAATAGGGTATAATTTATATGGAAAACTGTCGGCTGATGATGCTGACGGCAATTCTGTGTATGAAAGGTATTATGACCCAACGCCGATAGTTGGCTTTATTGCATCTTTCAGGTTCTAAATTTGGTTAATTGCCGGTTGGGGCTGTTTTTGTTGATAAAAATTAGGTGTATATTTTGGTGTTATGATCTTTGGCACTTAAAATGTTGACAAAATTAAGAGGTGTTTTATGGTGATTGTCTGTTTGGAGGAAAAAATATGTCAAATAAAGTAATGGAAGGTGGCCAGGCGATTATCCGGTGCCTGGAAAATGAGGGAGTCGAATATATATTCGGCTACTCGGGTGGAGCGGCGATTCCGATTTTCGATGCTCTGGTAACAACGAATACTAAAATAAAATTTATTCTGGCGCGCCATGAACAGGGTGCCGCACACATGGCCGACGGCTATGCCCGTGCGACTGGAAAACCGGCCGTTGTATTGGTAACCAGCGGCCCGGGTGCAACCAATACCCTGACGGGCATTATGACCGCTAATATGGACTCGGTTCCGATGATTGTTCTCTCTGGTCAGTCAGTGTCGTGGATGCTCGGAAAGGATGCGTTCCAGGAAGCGGATATTTTCGGCATTACCATGCCGGTTGTGAAGCACTCGTATCTGGTTAAAGATGCAAACGATATTCCGCGCATCACCCGCGAAGCATTCCATATTGCCACCACAGGACGTCCGGGGCCGGTTCTGATTGATATTCCGAAGGATATCAGTGCAGGACCCTGCACGGCTGATCTGCATGCGGAAATGGACCTGCCGGGTTACAGCACCGACTATCCGATTGATAACGATAAGATCCTTGAGATTGCCGAAGCTATTTCAAAGGCCAAGCGTCCGCTCATCCTGGCAGGACATGGTGCCATGATTTCGGGAGCGGATTCGACCCTCTTGGCACTGGCCGAAAAAGCGCGAATTCCGGTTACGACCACGTTGCTGGGCAAAGGTGTTTTCCCGGAAACACACGATCTTGCGCTTGGAATGCTGGGAATGCATGGCACCGCGTATGCCAATAAGGCCATCTGTGAGTGCGACCTGTTGTTGAATGTCGGTTCGCGTTTTGACGACCGGATTCTGGGGAACCCGGCTCAGTTTTGTGCAGAGGCCACGATTATCCATATTGATATTGATAATGCGGAGATCGGTAAGATGATCACGCCGCAGATCACCTGTGTGGCCGATGCCAAGACGGCGCTGGATGAGCTGATCAAGCATGTTCCGGTTCTGGAAACCACGAGCTGGCTGAAGACGCTGGATGGATATAAAACAAAGTATCCGCTGAAGTTTAAGCGTCAGGGCAGCCTGAAGATGCAGCACATCATTGATGAGTTTTACAAACTCACTAACGGTGAAGCCTGTGTTGCGACCGATGTGGGCCAGCACCAAATGTGGGCCGCTCAGTTTTATAAGAACGACAGTCGCTATAACTGGCTCAGCTCCGGTGGAGCCGGGACCATGGGTGTTGGTCTGCCATATACCATCGGTGCCGCATTCGGCCGCCGTAACGACACGCACATTTGTTTTGTCGGTGATGGCGGGTTCCAGATGACCTTCTTTGAACTGGCAACAGCTGCGCTGCATAAGCTCCCGATCAAGATCGTTGTGCTGAACAACCACTATCTTGGTATGGTTCGCCAGTGGCAGGAACTGTTCTACGATGATCGCAAGAGCGGGGTGGATCTGGAAGGTAATCCGGATTTTGTCAAGCTGGCTGAATCGTTTGGTATTAAAGGCTTTAACCTGCGCCGGCCCGGCGATGTTAAACGTGTCCTGCAGAACGCGCTGGACTATAATGAAGGTCCGTGCCTGATTAACTGCGAAGTTGAAAAAACCGATAACGTGTTCCCGATGGTTCCCGCCGGTGCCGCGCTGGAGGAAATGCTGGTTGAGCCGCCGACCGCTAAACTGGATAAACCGACGGGTTCCACTTAATCGAGGAGAAATAAAATGCCGAATTCAGAAAAAGCTATGCATACCTTGAGTATTTATGTTTCGAACAAACCCGGCGCGCTGGCACGTATTGCGCAGGTGTTCTCCCGCCGTGGTTTTAATATTGAATCTCTGGTGGTATCTCCTGCCGTGGATGGTCATTTTTCAAGAATGACGATCAGCTGCAGCGGCGATCCGACCGGTTTGGATCAGATCATCAAGCAGCTTTCCAAGCTGATCGACGTGCTGCACTGTATCGATCACACCTTCGATGAGTCGGTGATGAAAGAGATGGGGCTCATTAAGATTGCGGTCGATAGCGAAGGCCGGTCTGAGGCGCTTCAGATTGCTGAGCACTATGGTTGTAAAACAGTGGATCTTACTCCGGAATCCATGATTCTGCAGGTGGTTGGAAATCCGAGTAAGATTGATGCCCTTGAGGAAATGATTGCCAAGTTCAGGATTATCGAGCTGGTTCGTACCGGTAAGGTCGTGATGAGCCGTGGTGAGGAAACGACCTGATTTCCATCCACTGGAAGTGCAGGAATAAAGCCGGCGGATTCCGCCGGCTTTTTTGTTTCCAATTATTGGAAAAAGTTAAGGGGCAGATGCTCCTGTCCTTCCGAATCCTGCATGAGGATAACTTCTTCGCTGGTGGTGTGGTATCGACTGTCGACGCCCTTGTTGGTTGGGCAGCCGACAATATTAATCAGCTCCCTCATCAGATACTTCAGGTGTTCACCGCTGTTGGATGCAAGATCCAGCAGATCGCGCTGATCGGCTGTGATATCTCCGACAAATCCCTGCAGCATCATCTCGAGCGATGCTGTGATGGCGGTCAGCGGCTGCATCAGCTCCTGGGCCACTTCGGAGAGGGCGGCCAGCAATTCATCCTGCGTCATATTCCGGCCATGCCCGCCGATGGTGCGGCCTTCTCCTTCGTTCAGTTGCTGAGAAAGAACGTCCAGTTTTTCTTTGGTTGTGGAGATGGTGTCGTCAAGGTTTTCATTGGCCTGACCAAGAAGATCCTTAACGGCGGTTCCGTTGGCATCGTCCGACTTCATCAGGCTTTCGAGTCGTTCGAAAACATTGGTGAGGGAGCTCAGTCCGGCTTCGATATGGCTGGATTCTCTACCGCTTTCGACCACGATTCTGCGCCATTCGGCATTCGGGAAATCCGTATCGCCTAAAAGCTGCTCGGCCGCATTTGCACCGCGTGCTTCTATGAAGGATTGAAGCTGCTGTTTGTTTTGAGCAAGGCCTTCCTGATGCTCCATATATTCAAGAGCACTTTGCTCAAAGCCGATTTGTTCATCCATTTCGCGGACGGCCTGAACAATCTGCCGGTCCAGTTCCGGATCGGTATCGCCGGTCAGATCACGCAAACGGTCCAATAGAGTTTCCTCCAGCATCAGCAGCGATTTCCGAAGATCAGCTTTGCCTTCCGAAGATTGGAAGGCCGGTTGTTTATTGATGCTGTTATAGGTGCGCCGAAGGCAACCCAGAATAATGTCACCGAGCGATTCGCCGGAAAGATCGGAAACGGACTGCCGCACAGCAACAGATTCCATAATGATTTTTCCAAGGCGTGCCGGATCAGATGCCAGCTCTGAAAGCTCTTCTCCAACCTCGTCGTTCATCTCAACGTCGCCTTTGAGAAAGGCCACGATTTGTTCAATGTGCAGGTCCGGTCCATCGGTTCCATCATTGGAGTCGTATCCGGTGCCGACCCCGCTCAGGTCTTCCATCGGTTCATCATCCAATACAAGAACTCCGAGGTTTCCGGCCCCCGTCAGATCGTTATTGTTTGCAACCGTCTGGCCGTCATGAACGGCCTTATATTCAGCGTTTGAAGTGCTGATATGCTGCAGACCGGCCCTGGAAAGGCCGGAGGAGAATTGCTCAGGATCTTTGTACGAAAGCAGATCAATCAGTTCGAGCAGTTCGCTGCGGGTAATTGATTGTTCGATCTTAAGTGCGGTTATGTTTAAACGCGTCAGCCTGCGTTCCAGCGATTTCTGGAGGGTTCCCGTGGTTTTAATCGGTACTTCGTCGAGGGTCATTACCGCATTAAACGAGCCGATTACCACTTTTGGCTGCATCGCAAAAAGGGCTTTAATGGCTTCATATGCGGTAACAACGGCAGCCTCGACGGCGGGGTGCTGATGACCGTATGTGGTCGAAATATTTATGGCCCGGCTCAGCTCATTCAGTCCTCTTGAGAATATTTCGTCTTCAATGGGCTGAAACTGGGCACCTGAATAGCTGGAATTTGTCGGCATATTAATCTCGTGTTTTTTGAAGCTAAAATGAAAGCACGAAGTATGCCTGAAGAGCAGATGGCTGAAATTAAGAGGTGCAGAATGTGTTTTTGTCCTTACGGCTGCGCGATAATCCATTATCCGAGATAAAAACCCGGGAAAAGCAACTTCGCGACTTTCAACTATGTTGTATCTTTTTTGAGATTTTCTTCAGTCTGAGATATCGTCAGACGTTGGTCCGCTCGAGAATGAATCCGGTACGCGCGGGAATGTAGACAGAGATCTGGTTGCGGTCGTTTTCGCCGTCATTAAATGCAAAGCTCTGGAACTTTTGTTCGCCCTGCACAATGTCATGACCTCCAAAATCGGGGGCATCCGTGTTCAGCACCATTCGGTATTTTCCCGGAGTGACATCCACAGGATAGTCCGAGAACGACTTGGATGGGTGAAAGTTCAGGATGAATACAAAGTCACCCCGTTCAAAAGCCATGACCTTGTCACCTTCATTAATGAGTCTGAAAGTCGGCGGTTCATGCCCAATGGTTTCATGGTCCCGCACGAGTTTGACCAACTCCTGGTCAAAATCAGCGAGGAAGTGGAACTTCAGGGTTGGATCATCGCGTAGATTCCACTGACGGCGGGCATATTGGTAGGACCAGTCGTTGCCTTCGCGCGGGAAGTCGATCCATTCCGGATGGCCGAATTCATTGCCCATGAAGTTGAGGTACCCATGCCCGGCCGCGCCGATTGTTGCGAGTCGGGCCATCTTATGCAGTGCAATGCCGCGGTCAACTACCAGATTTCTGGCCTCCCGGTGCATGTTGTAATACATCTCGGAATCGATCAGTTCGAAAATAAAGGTTTTTCCGCCCACGAGCGCCTGATCGTGCGATTCAACATAGCTGATCACCTGTTCCTCGCCGCGATGGTTGGTCAGCTCATGGTAGAGCCCGCTCATATTCCATTCTTCATCGGGGGTATCGTTGGCCAGTTTAAACCAAAGGTCCGGTACGCCCATGGCAAGGCGGTAGTCAAATCCGCATCCACCTTCGTTGCCGGGAGCGGCCAGACCGGGCATGCCGCTGACATCTTCGGCAATTGTGATGGCCGCCGGCCGGACTTCGTGGATGAGCTTATTTGAGAGCGCAAGATAAGCGAGGGCGTCCACATCGATCGAACCATCAAAGTAGCAGGCATAGTCGGTGAAGGCGGTGCCGAGTCCACGATGGTGGTAGAGCATGCTGGTCACGCCGTCAAATCGGTATCCATCGAAATTGAATTCGTCGAGCCAGTAGCGTGAATTCGAAAGAAGGAAGTGCAGTACTTCCGATTTTCCATAATCAAAACAACGGGAATCCCAGGCATCGTGGTCCCCGCGGTCGCCGTCGTGGAAATATTGATAGGGGGTTCCATCAAAACGGGAAAGTCCTTCTTCTTCGTTTTTAACGGAGTGCGAGTGGACCAGATCCATGATCACGGCCAGGCCGGCTTCATGGCAGGCGTCAATCAGTTCCTTCAGTTCTGCAGGGGTCCCGAAGCGGGAAGAGCAGGCGAAAAAGTTGGAAACATGATAGCCGAACGATCCGTAATAGGGATGTTCCATAATGCCCATAAACTGAATGGTGTTATATCCCATCTCAACAATGCGCGGCAGAATCTTTTCCTTGTACTCCAGGTAGGAGCCGACTTTGGCATCTTCCAGAGCCATGCCGATGTGCGATTCGTAAACGAGCGGGGCGCCAATCGGCTTGGCCGGGTGAGGGAACTTCCATTTATAGGGTTGTTTCGGATTCCAAACCTGCGCTGTGAAAATGTGCGTTTCCGGATCCTGCACCGTGCGGCGCGTATAGGCCGGCAGACGTTCGCCTTCGCCGCCGGGCCAGTACATTTTCAGCTTATAAAGCTGCTCATGCTTCAGCTTGTCGCCCGGCAGTTCAATTTCCCAAACCCCGTGTCCGTCGCCGTAGTGCAGGGCAAACTCATCGAGCTGTTCCCAGTTTGAAAAGTCGCCCACCAGATAGATCGCGGTTGCATTCGGTGCCCACTCGCGGAACAGCCATTTCCCATCGCGGAAGTGCAATCCGAAATATTCATGCGCATTGGCAAATTCATTCAGCGAGATCTTCCCTCCGGTAATCCGGTTTTCAACGTAGTTGATATGATCAGCCCGTTGCTGGAGCTGGCCTAAAAAGGGCTCCATCCAGGGGTCGTCGGAAAGTTTTGCAAGCTTGGGATCTCTCATTAGGTGTCCTGATTCGCTTTCTCAAATACTTCGTCGACCAGAGGGCGGTGGAGCATTTTCTGATAAATATCAATGTAGGCCTGCGCGGTGACTTCGTGGTTAAAGCGTTCTTTGCTTTCTTTCATCACCCGGCCGATGTGCGTTCCGCGGGTGTGTTCATCGAGGGCGTAAAATTCCATGGCCTGATCGATCGCCCAGGAGAGGCCCGCTCCGTCATAATATTCAAACAGGAAGCCGTTTCCTGTTCCGTTCTCAACGTCCATCTGGCTGATCGAATCGTGCAGGCCGCCGGTATCGCGAACAATCGGAAGCGATCCGTATATGGCGCTGGTCATCTGCGGAAGACCGCAGGGTTCAAAGAGCGAAGGCATCAGCATGAAGTCAGAAGCTGCAAAGCCGATGTGCGACAGGCCTTCTTCAAAATCGCAGACCGCAACGCGTTTATAGAGGTCGTGCTGACTAACAATATCGTGGAAAACCTGTTGGAACCCGCCATTGGCCACAAAGGCCACCTGCAGGCCGCGGTCCCAGTATTTGTCTACAATTCCATACAGAATTTCAGCCACCAGCTGGCAACCCTTCTGCACCGGATCCAGACGGGATGGCCAGAACAGAAGAGGGGCATCCGCATTGATTTCGAGGCCGAGCCGTTCCTGCAGCCAGACTTTGTTCGCGCGTTTTGCTCCATAGTGATCGAGCACGCCATACTTCTGGATGAGGCAATCGTCGGTTTCCGGATCGCACGAAGCATCCGGCGAGTTCAGGATGCCCGATGCACATCCGGCGTGGAATTTACTGGCCACTTCCCATTGAATATTGCCCGGAACAAACTCGTGCTGATTATCCACGATTTCCTTCATAAAGGTCGGGCTGACCGTGTTGATAAAGTGCGATGCAAAAATGCCGCTGCAGAGGAAATCAACCGGGTTGCCTTCGCGGGCATTGAAATAGTTGTCTGAAGGCCATTCGTAGAACAGGTTGCTCCAGAATTCGGCCGCATCAATGCCGCGGTCCTCAATGTGTGCGAGCGTGGTTTTCACCGTGTGGATATTGTGGAAGGTAAAGAGGCTTGGAATACCGAGCATGCGGGCTTCGGCCGGAATCAGGCCGGTCATCCAGTCGTTGCAGTGGATCAGATCCGGCTTCACCGTCGGGATAATGTTGTTGATGACTTCCCGTTGGAAGGCGAGGGCAATTTTCAGGTCGGTTTCCTGCGAGTTGCTGTATACCTTGTCTTGGTAGTAGAAAATCCGGTCTTCCGCCAAATGGATCCGGTCGTCCGGAAGTTTGCTTTTATAAATCAGCAGCTCATCATCAATGAAGCCGCCGATATCCACATGAAACATTTTGCGATAGTGGGGCAGGGCCACATGGACATCTGCGCCCAGTTCGTAAAGTGCTGAAACCAGCGAGGCCGAAACATCCGCCAAACCACCCGCTTTGGCGGAAAGTTTATTGGTCATATTGCCCATGCCATCGGGCAGGTAGGTTATTTCAGGGGTAACGATTAAGATCCGCGGTGACCGGGCTTTTGCTTTCTTTACAGCAGTTTTTTTAGAAACGGATTTTTTTGCGGTTGCTTTCTTCTTTGCCATCGTCAATGCCCCTTTAGCTGTTGGTTCAAATCAAATAGAAGAGACGGGTGCCTTGCAAGGATATTGTTAGGCCTTTAACTGCTTGACGACGCGGTAAAGTTCAGTCACGCCCCAGGCCTGAGCGCCGCATCCGCGCTGGGTATGCGGCGTATTACCGTCGATCACTTCGGGGCTCTGGCGCATGCAGCCGTGATTCAGCACATCCGATGCACTACCTAGAATGGAGAGCGCGGTTTCCTTCGCCGCATCGCCATAGACCATCACCAATGCTTCGGAATACGACGGGAAGGGCCAGGTCCAGGCCGTTCCGTTGTGATAGGCGGGTTTGCGGCGGGTATCTTCGTCGCCGGTATAGTGACCCCAATAGGGACGTTGCGGATCGTTCAGCAGATGGCCGTCGTTATAAACCGGGCAGGGGTGCTGCACCGGCCGGTCTGCCAGGCTCCGGATGGCCCCTGGAATCAGCAGCTGTTCGCAGGCTTCGATAATATTCTTACAAAGGTCGGAATCCGTCACCGCGCCGAGCGTCACCGCCAGCAGCTGGTTCGAGCGCAGCGCATCATCCACCGCGGCATCGTGCGCACCGGTGCCCGGGGCACAGGCCAGACAGTCGGCCAGATAGGTGAAGTCGTCCGCTTCCACCAGAAACAGATCGCCGATAGACTGCTCCACCTGCTGTGCCAGCCTTTTCCAATCATTGGATTTATCGATCGTAACGAGCATGTTCAGCGCATACTTCCACATCGACTGAATCTCGATCGGATAGCCCTGGCGCGGCGTGCCTGCCGGATAGTTGGTGTCCATCCAGGTAAAGTGCGACGGGCTGAAGATCAGGCCGGAGTTCGGGTCGAAGGTGATGCCGTTTTCAGTTCCGGCAATCAGGCCGTGGGCCAATGCCACCAGTACTTCGTTCACCGTGCGGCCGTCGCCGCAGTCGGCCTTCAGGAGTTTCTTATTCCCCTGCGCCTGCATCAGTTCATCGCAGGCGACATAAAGCCAGAGCGGGGCATCGGACGTTTCGCGGTTGTTGTCGTCATTCCCGCGAATCATGTTCGGAATAGTTCCGCCTTTTTCATATTTCGCAAACTGGAGGAGAATATTCTGCGCCTCTTCCAGCAGACCGGCGGCAATAATTCCGCGCAGACAGATCAGCGTGTCGCGGCCCCAGTCGAGGAACCACGGGTAGCCGGCAATCACCGTCTGGAAATCGTCACGTTTCACGATAAACTGTTCCATCGCCAGCTTCATCGACTCTTCGATGGAGACGGTTGCCTGTTTGACGGCCAGCGTCGGTTTTCCAAAGATTGGAACTTCGTTGATGGCCGCCACCAGCTCGGCGGTCTGCTTGCCTTTCAACTCCACCTTGAAATAGCCCGGGCTGAACAGGTCCGATTCGCCGTCGATCCCGCGTGCCTGATCCACCGGATGGCCGATCATGTAATACCACTCCGGCTCGGAATGAAATTCGCCGCCCTTCAGAGAGACGTTGAGTTTTCGATCATTGGAAGGCGCAAAAGTAAACCCGTCATCCAATGGTTGGGTGGAATGCGGCCAATGGTCCTGCGGGCCGTTCATGGCTTTGGTCACTTCGTGATTATTGCGGTCTTCAATATCCGTCCGCAGTACCAGCGTGATCGGCAGCTTGTTGGCCAAATGCTCTGAATCATTGCCGGCATCGCCACGCACAAAGCTCAGTTTGATGGCATTGGTGTCGGGATGCAGCTGCAGGGTGACCTTCAGCGGGATCAGCTGGCCTTCGCCGACCGGCACCGCAAAGTCCCAGATCACCGTGCCGTCGTCGGCCACCGAGAACTGTTTCTGGCAGTGCAGCGAAAGCTCGTTGGAATAGTCGCGGCACACCACCCAGGCGCGACAGCGCGTCAGCATCGTGTGTCGATCCACCGGCACTTCGTCGTGCAGGTTGGCAATCAGAAGCCCGTCATATTTACTGCGGATCTCCGCCCAGCCCACGCGCACCTGAGAAAGGGCGCCGTGTTCGTTGGTGCAGACAGCATAGCGGTCGCGGTCGTGCATTTCGCCCGCCGGGCAGGAGGTGATTACGGTGGCATTCTCTTCGGGGCACAACTGCATCACCGGAGCGTCCGCATGGCGGATCTCTTCTTCGAAGACCGTCAGTTTCAGCGACAGGGTCTGATGAGCCTCCGGCGTTTCCAAAGGTTGGAAAAGGGCAAAGGTATTGCCGTCGGGCTGCTCAACCGACTTTTCGTGCGCAAGGGTTTCGCCTCCGGCATTCTTCAGCTCAGCAATAAAGCCGGTCGGTGCTTTCACCAGCAGGAAGTGGTTGGGCGGCAGCAATACGGTGCGCTGTGCGTCCTGCGGCCACTGCCAGGTGGTCACCACCGGCGCCCCGCCGGCCAGCTCTTCGCAGAGGCCTTTGGGATCTGCCAAAAAACGGTCCACATCGATATTTTCCAACGCCTGGAAATGGTTGAATACATCCATCGCTTTGGCTTTCAGGAGCTGGGCTTTGCCGGCATCGGTTCCGGTAAACGGGGTTTCCATGGCTTGGAAAATGCCGTTCATCCAATCGGGGTTGTCGGTCAGACAGAGGACTTCCCCGGGCTTCAGGTTATAGCTGCTGCCATGGAAATCGACCGGGCCGGCCGACAGCAGGTCGGTCTTAAATCCGCCGAAGTCGCCATGCCATTCCACATAGCCGTCGGAATCGTGGTTCAGGTTGGCGAGCACCAGCAGGCGATGTTCGCCGGAGGCATCGGTCCGCAGCACAGCAGAGGAGTTGTGATAGTTGTTGGTGATCAGGTCCACTTTTCCGCCGGCGTGGAAGGAGGGGTGTACTTCCATGATGGCGTGAATGCGGCGGATCCAGTCGATCATGTTCGGCTCGGCACCCCAGTTGAGGGTGTGTGCATTGTGAACATTGATCTGTGTGTCGGCATACCACTCGACGCCGTTGGCAAAACCGAACGCGCCGTTGTGGGTCGTCAGTGCGCAGAAGGCAACGCGCAGCCGGGCGTGGGCGTGCGAGGTGGAGGCCAGTCGGGCGTTGTCGTGGGTTTCCGCAAAATGAATCAGGTTGCCCTTGGATTCTGAAACGTGGATGGATTCGGGCAGGTTGCCATCAACCTGACCCTGATCAAACTGCTGGAAAATTTCCGAATAGGCCCAGTTCATGCCGGAATCGGCCAGCAGGTGTTCGGTTACGTGTTTGTGCCCGCCGAGACCTTCGAGCATAAAGATGGCATCGGGATATTCCATGCGCACCTTGGCAATGACATACTGCCAGGCTTCGAACGGAACCATATAGCCGGCGTCACAGCGGAAGCCGTCCACGCCCTTGCGGCACCAGAAGAGGAAAACGTCGGCCATGTATTGCCAGAGACCGCGGTGTTCGTGGTTCAGTTCCACCAGATCGGCCCATTCGACGCCCCAGGCACCTGGCGATTTAAATTTGCCGTCCTCTTTGCGCTCGAACCATTCCGGATGGTTGATCTGCAGGGCCGAGGCCCAGCCGGTGTGGTTGATCGGCATATCGAGATAAACGCGTGCGTTGCGCTTGTGCACTTCGTCGACCAGCTCCTGAAACTGCTCCAGCGGGGTGGTCAGTTTGTCGAACACAGCGTGCGCCGGATCGACATCGAACAGGTCGAGCACGGAAAAGGCACCGCCGAACCGGCCCATACGGCCGAAGGTGGTCGGGGTGGGATGGATCGGCATGAGCTGAATGATTTTGCAGCGCAGATGGCTGACAATAAAATCGAGCTCCTTGATCACATCGCGGAATTTTCCCGCCTTTGGAATCACCGTGTAGCCCGCTTCATCCAGTTGCTGGATGGCGCGTTCGTCGTGGGAATCGACGGCGCCTTTATATTTGGCTTCGCCGAACTGACGCACAAAGGCGGTGTACATTGTGTTGCCGGCGCAGGTTTCGGCCGGTTCGACTTTCAGCACCGAGTTCCCGCCGTCCGGCCATTGAATCAGATCGGTTCCGTCTTCCACAAAATAGGCTTTGGCTTCAAAGCGCCCTACGCCGAGCAGCGGGAGGGTGATCGAGAAGGTGTTGTTTTTTCCGGCCATTGGAAAATCGTGCCAGTCGCGCGACAGCGGCGGCAGGCCCTGTTCGGCGTGAGCAATGATTTCCGCATGGCGGACGTGCGCGTGGCCGATGTTGGCGCGCAGCCAGGCTTTTCCCTTTGAGCCGGTGGTGTTTTCGAGCGTAAAGGTGATGCTGTCGCCGCGGAAATGGATGGTGTGTTCACCCGGGGCCGGGTGTTGAATCAGATTGCTCATGAGAAAAAACCTTTTTAGAATATATTCCAACTACTGGAAAAACTCCGGCTTTTATAAAGAGAATGGGTTCCAATGTCTGGAAAAAAGGGTTGGGAGTTTGTCTGCACCCCGGTTAAAGGCGGTTCTGGTTGTTTTGCAGAAGGCTCTGTATAGTGGTTTTCTATGTTTAATCGATCGAAATCTAAACGGGGTGGAACAGCGTTTCCAGAGCTGAAGTTTCGCTTTGACTGGCGGCCGTATCAAAAACGGGTGCTGGATGCGATTGAGCATCATCTGAGCGATCAGCGCCTGCATGTGGTTGCCGCGCCCGGAGCCGGTAAAACGGTGCTGGGGCTGGAGGCGTTCCGAAGATTGGAAAAGCGCACCGTGATTCTTTCTCCAACACGGATTATCCGCGACCAATGGCTGCAGCGCTTGAGCGATTTTTGCGAAACGGACGATCCGCTCGGCCTCGACTGGGTCAGCAATCGGCTCGACGATCCCCGGATTTTGACATCCATCACCTATCAGGCCTTGCATTCCAGGTCGCGGATTGATGATGAACCCGATCCTGAGGAAGATGATGAGGGGGAAGAGACTGAAACCGTCGATGCCGCCTTTGTGGTGGAAACGTTTAAAAAGCATCAGGTGCAGGTGATTATTCTGGACGAAGCGCACCATCTGCGGGCGGAGTGGTGGAAGGTGCTTGATCAGATTTGCGAGGCGATTCCCGAGCTGGTGATCGTTGCGCTTACGGCCACGCCGCCCTACGACTCGAAGGCTCCCGAATGGAAACGCTACGAGGAACTCTGCGGGCCGATTGATGAAGAAATTTCTGTGCCGGAACTGATTAAGGCCAGGACGCTCTGCCCGCATCAGGATTATATCTGGGCGGTGGATGTGAGCCCGACGGAAAAAGAGCGCATTAAAATATACGATGATCAGGTCAAGCAGCTGCTGGCGCATCTGGTGAACGATGAGGTGTTCTGCACGTGCATGTTGGAGCATCCCTGGCTCGACGATGAAGAGCTGGATTCGGACAGCGTCTATAGCGACCCGAAGGCGGCGATGGCGCTGTTGGTCTTTCTGAAACATAAAACCGGAGAGGCAGCGCCGGAGTTGAATGCGGTGCTGGATGTCTCCTTTGAGGAAGTCCCTCCGCTCAGTCGTGCGTGGTGGCAGGTGCTGCTTGAACATCTTCTGTTTTCCTCCGGGGTTAAACAGACCAAGTCTGCAACGGCTTATTATGCGGAGCTGAAAAAGCGGCTCCGCTCGCTGGAGCTGCTTCGTAAGAATGAACTGTCGATTGTGCGTTCGCGCCGGTTGGAGCGTTCGCTGGCGCTAAGTGAGCATAAAGTGGATGCCTGCATGTCGATTCACAAGCTCGAGCTAAAGCAGCGGGGTGATGAACTGCGGCAGGTAGTGCTGACCGACTTTATCCGCGATGAAGCGTTGAATACGGCCCATTCGCTTGGAACGTCCACGCTGGGCGCGTGGCCGATCTTTCGGGGACTCTGTGCGGTGTCGCCGATTGCAGAATCCATTGCTTTGCTGACGGGCAGATTGTGCATTCTACATGAATCGTTGGTCGAACGTCTCATGGAAGAGGCCGGGGACCAAAGGGTGGTTTGTACGCCGTTTGAGCGAATGCCGGGCCATGTGAAGGTTTCCGGCTCATTGAATCTGTTGACCAATATTTTTACGGCGCTTCTGATTCGGGGCGACATTAAAACGCTGGTCGGTACCGGTGCGTTGCTGGGAGAGGGCTGGGACGCCCCGGTGGTTAATTCGCTGATTCTTGCCAGTTCGGTCGGCACCTATATGCTGACGAATCAGATGCGAGGAAGGGCCATTCGATTGGATCGATCGAAACCGGAAAAAGTGAGCAGTATATGGCATCTGGTTGCGCTTGATGTGAAGAGCGATAGCGGATTGGGTGATTTTTATGACCTGAACCGTCGCTTCGAAACCTTTGTCGGTCTATCCGAAAATAACCTGAGTATTGAAAGCGGTTTTAAGCGGATGCATGCCTGGGGGCTGGAGTCTGTGCAGACCGAACTCAAGCCCTACGCATGCTTTGCCAATAATCGCCAGATGGTGCGCCGATATCGAAATGTTGCAGCGGTTTCCAAACGTTGGAACGAAGCCTTGTCGGGCGATAGCAAGGCGCGTGTCGTTCCCTCGGTTGAGACAGAAAAGCTGCCACGGTTGCGCGCCTATCATCTCAGAAACGCGCTGGGACATTTGCTATTCCGGCTGGCCGTTGCAATCGGGTGCTGGTTGAGCTGGGGTGCCGTGCTGGCCCGCCACAAATGGGCATCGCTCTTTGTTGCGACCGGGCTCGGTGCAATATGGGTGATGTTTACTCATTTCGGTACAACGCTGTCGGCGCTGAGAATCGGCTTCAGGTATCTGCCGGTGGACGGCTCGTTACGTCAAATTGGAAATGCGCTGTGCCGGGCGCTGTGTGAGGCCGGAATGATTGAAACCCCATACCGGCGCCTGCGGGTTCGCTCCGTACAGGCCTCGGATAAAAGTTATTATCTGAGCCTGAGTGGCGGAACCTACTATGAATCGTCCCTGTTTGCCGATGGCTTGGCCGAGCTGTTGGGACCGATTGAGAGCCCGCGTTATCTGGTGATTCGTGAGGGCTCGTTTCTTGGATTTAAGCGCGATGACTACCATGCCGTTCCATCCCGCCTGGCGGTGAAAAAGGAGCTGGCTGAAATATTCTATCGCTCGTGGGCGCGTTACGTTGGCCCCTCGGATCTCATTTACACCCGAAGCGAAGAGGGGCGTGCGGAGTTGGCTCATGCTAAATCGCACGCGTTCACCGCCGCGTTCAACGGACAAACCCGGCGCCTTAACCGCTGGCAATCGTGAAGGTGATGAGGCGGGAGAGAGCTCGCGGCCTGGTTATGTGCTCCTCATTTGCTCCAATATTTCAATGAAGTGATGTTCGGCGGCGTCAATCAGATCATCGTCACCCATCGCCTGGGCGAGTTGAACGGCTTCACAGAAATCTCTCAATGCAAGGTAGTATTCTTTGAGGTGATGATGCAGCACGCCTCTGTCGTAATACAATCCGCCGGATTCTGGTTCCAGTTCAATGGCTTCATCCAGATCCCGTTTAGCCTGAATTTTATTTCCCGCTAAATAGTGTAAATGGGACCTTAGCTGTAAAGCGCTGTGAATATCCACACCGTCGCGAATCAGCCCGTCAAGCTCCTCAAAGCCACGATCATATTTTTCATTACTTACGCATTCAGAATAAATTTTTTGTGCTTTTTCGAATCGTTCACTCATATCAATTCAATCCCGTTATAAGGGTGAGATCTTTTACAGGACGGCGAGCTGTTCGCGGAGTTCCGAATAGTGGAAGAGGCGGTTGAAGTTGATGAGGCCGGAGAGGGCGCGCGACTGGATGCGCAGTCCGGTTTCTTCGAAGATCGACATGGGATTGAGTCCGCCGATGATGACGGCGCCGGCACGCTCGGGGCCGACCGGTACTTCATAAATGGATTGTCCGGGATTGCCCAGGCACATCAGGCTGCCGAGCCCGATCTCCTCCAGGCGGTCGGCGACCGCGTGTACCGTTTCAATACTGCCGGCGGGATATTCCCGGAAGCTGGCCCCGATTTTCCCGTTGCCGGTGGTGACGGCGCCGACATAGTCGGCCATGCCGCCGCGGATGAACACTTCCAGCGGATCGATGCTGGTTCCGTCATAGTTGATGAGTTCAACGAAGCGGGTGGGGTGGCTGTTTTTGAGTTCGAGCAGCCCGCCGAAGCGCGAGACGGTCGGGACGCCGTGCTGCAGGAGGATGCCGTTGAGGGTGATGGAGCAGACCGTGCCGATGCCGATCATCCCGTCAGGAATGACGGTGCCGCTGAAATTTTCGCCGGGTTCGAACAGGGCCATCATTTTTCCCATGGCGTAGCCTTTGGCAAATACCTTGCTGATGAGTTTGCGCCGGTCGTTGGTGATATCGGACGGTTTGACGAGGGAGAGGTTGAGGACAACCTGTCCGGCCATGGTTTCCGGGTTGAAATCGACCTGGTAGGCCATGGTGTCAATTTTGCCGGATAAAAAGCCGATGCGTTCCAGCACGCGCGCGCTTCCGGCTTCCTGTATTCCGGGGGCGGTAATGCGCCGGCCGCGTCGGCCGAGGTTTTCGGTCATGCCCAGCTCATCGAGCTCTTTCAGGTAAAGGCGGGTTGTTCTCTCACTTATTTCCATGCCCTGGGCGACGAGGATATCGGTGATCTTTGAGCTGCCGAGCGGCCGGTCGCTGGCGCTGAGTGTCTCGAGCACCGCAAATCGTTTCTTTTCCCGTTTATCCATATAACCGGCATTTTTGCCGTAAAAATAATATGAGTTCAAGAATTTATGGATTATCAGCCTATTTATTACCTAAAATGAAGATCTTATCTGGCACTGGATTGCCGGGTTGGGGATGTAACTTAAATGAACCAGGAGGATGCAATGATACATTGGTTGAAAAATAACGATGCGTTGGGGACCGTTAATCGGGGAGTGCCTTGTGAATCAGGACTTTGCACGCTTTGCCGTGCCGATTGTAAAGGCAAATGCGAAACCTGGACCTCGTGTCTGGTGGGGCGTAAACTGCTCTATCCACGCGATTATCCGCTCACGACAGCCGGTTCGGCGAATGTGACGGCGCTCGGCGTTGGCTATCAGTCGCTTCGTATTCAGGGCTATGCGTATGGTGCAAACGGGCTCGATGAGGGGCTTACGAACGATCCGGACGATTGCATTTTCCCGAATGTGAATGTGGGCACCGAATTTGGTGGAGAAATTAAAACCAAGTGTCGTGTGCCTATTATGACGGGCGCACTGGGTTCCACCTTCATCGCGGCGCATTATTGGGATTCGTTCGCGGCCGGCGCGGCGATTTGCGGTTTCCCGATTGTGGTGGGCGAAAATGTGGTGGGCGTGGATAAGGAATCGACTCTTGCGGACGGCAACATTACTTCGGCCCCGGAGCTGGACCGCCGCATCAACACGTTTATGCGCTACTACGATGGATACGGCGCGATTATTGTTCAGATGAATGTGGAAGACACCCGCAACGGGGTGGCGGAATATCTGGCTGAAAAGTACGGCAACAAGATTATTCTCGAACTCAAGTGGGGGCAGGGCGCGAAGGATATCGGCGGCGAAATTCAGGTGAAGTCGCTTGAATATGCGCAGTTCCTTAAGGGCCGCGGTTATGTGGTGGATCCCGATCCGACCGATGCGACGGTGCAGGAAGCCTTTAAGAACCATGCGGTCACATCGTTCGCGAGGCACAGCCGGCTGGGTTCGACCAACCTCGATACCCCCGCGCAGGTTCAGGAAGACTTTATGAATGCGGTCGCCTATCTGCGTAAGATCGGATTCAAGCGCATTTCGCTCAAGACCGGCGCCTATGGTATGGAAGCGCTGGCGATGTCGATCCGGCTCGCGGCCGATGCGAAGCTCGACCTGCTGACGATTGACGGCGCGGGCGGCGGAACGGGTATGAGCCCGTGGAATATGATGGACCATTGGGGCGTTCCATCGCTTCCGCTGCATGCAAAAGCCTACGAGTATTGTCAGATGCTCAAAGAGCAGGGCATTGAAGTTCCGGATATCTCGTTTGCTGGTGGGTTTGCCCGCGAGGATCATATCTTCAAGGCACTCGCGCTGGGCGCTCCGTTTGCGAAGCTGGTTTGTATGGGCCGTGCGCCGATGATTCCAGGCTATCTGGGCAGCAATATTCAAGGCGTTTTCCAGGAGGAAAACCGAGAGAAACTGCATGGACATTGGACCGAACTGCCGGCTTCTGTGAAGGCGGTCGGAACCTATCCGGAGGAAATCTTTGCCGGCTGGGAAGCCGTGAAAGACAAGATCGGGGCCGATGAAATGAAGAAGGTTCCGTTCGGAGCGGTGGCGATGTATGGCTATGCCGACAAGCTCGCCTGCGGTCTCCAGCAGTTTATGGCCGGCGCGCGTAAATTCTCGTTGTCGGAAATTGAGCGAAGCGATCTGATGGCAGGCAACCGCGAAACGGCAGCCGAGACCGGAATTTCCTATATGACCGATGCGCAGTCGGCCAAAGCCGTCGAAATCATGAAAGGTAAATTCTAGAATTATAGCTAAAGCAGGACAGGGCAGGGAATTCCGGACATTTGCTCCGGAATTCCTTTTTTCGTGTTCGGGAAGGAGATTGTTATTCAGGTTTTTTATTGATAACTTGCCCGACTTTAAGCATACACGACGGCTTTTCCAGGGGGAAACCTATGCGGATTGTGATTATTGGGGCAGGGAATGCGGGGCGTCAGCTGGCGATGCGTCTGAGCGAAGAACGGCACAGCGTGGTCATGGTTGATCAGGATGCGCAGGCATTGGCTCAGGCGGAAGCCGGACTGGATATTCTGACCATCTGCGGGCAGGGATCGAACCCGTGCGTGCTGGCCGAGGCTCAGGCTGAAAAATCGGATCTGCTGATTGCAGTAACCGATAATGACGAAGTAAACATTCTTTCCTGTCTGCTGGCTCATGCCGCCGGTGTGAAGGGTAAAATTGCCCGCGTCACGAACCCGGCCTTCCTCGAAAGTGCCTCCGGCTATGATTTGAAAAAAATGGGTATCGATCTGGTGATTAACCAGAAGCACGAATGTGCGCGGGAAGTGTTCAATATGCTTCAGATGCCCGGAGCGCTTGAAGCATTCGATCTGTTTGAAGGAAAAGTGATGGTGGCCGGCTTTATTATTAATGCCATGAGCCCGATGCTTGACCGGACGCCGGCCGAGTGCGATCGCCTGGACCTGATTCAGAGCGTACGGGTGATTGCCATCCGCCGTGATGAGCAGTTGGTGGTGCCGCATGGCAATACGGTGTTTAAACAGAACGACGTGATTTACCTTGTGGGTCAGCGTGAGCATATTTCGAATTTCTTTAAGTGGGTACAGCCGGATATTGAGCCGTTCGAAAAGGTGATTATTGCCGGCGGCGGCGATCTGGGCCTCATGCTTGCCAAGTTCATTGAAACCGAAGTGGATACCGTGCTGCTTGAGCAAAACGAAGAGCGCGCCCGTTTCTGCTCCAGCGAACTCAATAAGACTCTGATTCTGCGTGCCGATGCACTGACCGAAAGTGCGCTGGAAGAATCCGGCCTGCATGACAGAACGGCATTTGTTGCGCTGACCGGTGATGATGAAGGCAACATTATGAATTGTCTGATGGCCCAGAAAAAGGGGGCCTCGTTTACCGCCACGCAGATTACACGCACCGATTTTATTCCGGTGGTTGAATCGCTCTACCTGGTAAACCGGGTGGTCAGCCCCTATGTCTCTACCTCCAATGCCATTCTGCACTGGTTGCGCTCCAAAAAGGTGCAGGCGGCTTCGCTGCTGCATAACCTGCCGGGCGAGCTGCTGGATGTGGTGGTGCCGGCCAATCATAAAATTGATGGTTTGCGGATTAAGGAAATCAAAATTCCATCGACGGCGATTATTGCAACCGTACTGCGGGAGGGTGAAGTGGTTACTGCAACCGGCGATCTTCAGCTGCAGGCCGAGGACCGGGTACTGATCTTCTGCCACCCGGATGCCGTTAAGAAGATTCAATCGATCTTCCTTTAGGAAGAACACGGATTACGCATCATGAATAAACGCGCGGTTTTTCACTTAGTTTCCTACATGACGCTGGTAATCGGCGTGGCGATGATTCTATGTGCCGGCATTTCGCTGGCCTATGATGAGCCGCTCAAGGTGCAGCTCGCGCTGGTTTATTCCGGAGTAATCGCCATTTGCTGTGCCACCGTCGTCGGGTTCCTTACCCGCGGAAAAATCAACCTTTCACGGCGCGATGGTTTCGGCATTGTGACTTTCGGGTGGATCTCGGCCACCATCTTCGGTTCGCTGCCATACATTTTTTCCGATGTGATTGATCATCCGGTTTCGGCCATGTTTGAAACGATGTCCGGGTTCACCACCACCGGGGCATCCGTGCTAAGCAATCTGGAGGAGATTCCGCGCGGGATTCATTTCTGGCGTGCGCTCACGCACTGGTTCGGCGGCATGGGCGTACTGGTGCTCTGCGTGGCCATTCTCCCTTTTCTCGGGGTTGGCGGCATGCAGATCTACCGTGCGGAAATGCCGGGCCCTTCAAAGGATCGGTTGACGCCACGTATTGCAACGACGGCTAAACTGCTTTGGGGTGTTTATGCGATGATGACCGTCGTTGAGGCGGTGCTGCTCAAATATGCCGGCGGCATGGACTGGTTCGATTCGTTCTGTCATGCATTCGGTACCATGGCTACCGGTGGTTTCTCGACGCGCTCGGCCAGTGTCGGGGCCTACGATAGCGCTGTGATCGACGGTATCATCACCTTTTTCATGTTTGCGGCCGGAGTGAACTTCTCGTTGCATTACTATGCCTTAACCGGGAAGCCGCAACGCTATTTCCAGGATCCGGAATTTCGGTTTTATACGATCTTCATCATCTGCGCCACGCTCTTTCTGACCTTCAATATCTGGACGGCAGACTGGGGAACGCTCAGCCGCTGTTTCCGCGATTCCGCTTTCACTGCCACCTCCATTATTACAACCACCGGTTTCGGTACGGCCGACTTCGATCAATGGCCGAATGCCTCGCGCCTGCTATTAGTGGCCATGATGTTTATGGGCGGTTGTGCCGGGTCGACCGGCGGCGGCATGAAGATTGTCCGCGTATTTATTATGTTTAAAAAGATGCTGCGCGAACTGAAGCTGTTCATGCGTCCTTCGGCGGTGATTCAGATGAAACTCGGCGGCAAGCCGGTGGAGCAGGAGATTATCTCCCACATCTCCGCATTCTTCGCCATCTTCGTGCTTATCTTTGCGGTCGGCTCGTTCGTGATGACCTTCTTTACGCCGAATCTGGAAACAGCCGCTACCAGTGTGATTGCCACGCTCGGAAACATTGGGCCGGGCCTGAATGCGGTGGGTGTGACGCAGAATTTTGCGAATATTTCACCGCTTGGTCAGGGCATCCTGACGTTTTTCATGCTGCTCGGCCGTCTCGAACTCTACACCGTGCTCATCCTCTTCCTTCCCAGCTATTGGAAGAGATAGGCGGAGGCCGGTACCGCCTGCACTATGTGCTGGCTCGCGAGCCACCGCGTAGCGGCTGCTGTACTAGGAGCGTTTTAGCAGGGCCCGGCCACGCAGTTCAAATGCGATACGGTCGAGCAGGGGTGCGCAGAGGTTTCCAAGCAGGACGGCGTAGACAATAGCTTCCGTGTAGAAGGTGAAGTGCCGGATGAGGGCGTTGCTGATGCCGATGATCAGGCCGCAAAGAATCTGCCCGCTTTTACTCATGGGAGTGGAAACCGGATCCGCCACAATGAAGACGGCGCTGAAGAGCGTGGCGGCGGAGAGCAGGTTGTAGAGCGGAGAATTTCCGCACAGGGCCGTTGTGATGCTGAAGGCGATCAGGAAAAAGAGCGGCGTACGCCAGCCGATGATGCCTTTCCATATAAGCAGCGCCGCAATGGGAATCAGCAGGAGGGGAAAGGTTTCTCCGGGGCTACCGGGAACGAGCATAAACAAACCTTCCCAGGTGCCGTCGATTTTACTGAAGAGCCATTCGGACCATTCGAGCGGGAATCCTTCAGAGCGGTAGAGTTCCTGCGGGGTGGCGGTGGAGATGACATCGGCCGTCGGCGTGCCCCAGTTCACGATCTGCACCGGATAAACCAGCATCAGGAATAACCGGCCCACCATGGCGGCATTAAAGCGCAACGGACTTCCAATCATTGGAAGTTTGACGAGCAGCACCGCAATCAGGATGGAAAACAGCATCGGCAGAAACGGCATGGTTGGCGGAACGCTGGCGGCAATCAGTGCGGCGGTGAAGGCGGAACCGGTGCAGATGAGCCGCCGCTTCCGTTTTATTATCAGCGTGTAAATTGTTTCGGCCATCGAGCCGATAAAGGCGTAGCCCATAAATTGTAAAATGAAGGTCGCTTGATACAGAACACTGTAAATGGACACGGGAATCAGCAACGCCAGCATAGCCCAGGCGGCCATGGCCGATGAGCCGGAACCTGTTTTGACAAAGGGGCTGTGGATGCTCATGCGGGTTCCCCGCTTAATCGACCATCAGCAATAAAAAATAATTCTAGAGACATGCTTTCCCCTTTTCCAATGACTGGACGAGCGGGATGCCGGACGGGCAGGCGGCGGAGCAGACACCGCAGAGGAAGCATTCGGTCATCTGGGCTTTAAAGGCGGGCCCTTCAGTTTTGTTTTTACGGATACGCTCGGTGAGTGTGAACGGATGAAGGCCGAGCGGGCAGGCGGTATTGCAGGCCCCGCAGCGGGTGCAGGGGCGTTCATTCCGAAAAACATCGTCGCGTTTAAGAATGAGGATGGAAAGAGTCGTTTTTTCAATGGGTGCTGAGGCCGGGACCTCTTTGCCCATCATAGTGCCCGAGTCGGAAATAATGTGGATGGCCGGGTCGTAGGGCAGTTTGTATATTTCTAAAAGTTCCTGAACAGAGATGCCGACGGGTGCAATGATGTTTTGATAGAAACCGGTGGAGGGCATGGCCAGGGTCAGGGGGCGTTCGACCACGGGTATGCCATCGACAAGGGCGCGGCCCACGGCGCGCAGGGATACGACGTTCTGAATAAGAAACCCGAATTTATGCGGGCGGGCGCCGGGCGCCGGCCATTTCCCGATCAGTTTTTTTAGGATGAGCTTTTCGGCGCCGGCCGGATATTTGTCTGAGAAGGTGAGGACTTCGAATTCACCATATAGTTTATTCAGTTCAGTGACCAAATCCGGATTGTGCTGTACGGCCAGGATGACTTTGCTGGCGCCCACGGCCTGGGCGCAGGCGGTGGCTCCGGCGGCGACCCAGAGCGAGTCGTTGAGCAGGACTGATTTGTCGATGCTGATGCCCGGCTCGCATTCGATGCCGTTGATAACCAGGGTATGGGATCCGATATTGGCTTTGATCTTTTCCGATGTCTGGAAGCCGCTCCCACCCATGCCGACGAGGCCGATTTCGTCGAGGAAGTCGGGAAAGGTTGCGGGATCGATGGTGTCGAGACCGGGATAGATGCGTTCAGGACGGGGGAAGGGGGTTTCCAATGTTTGGAAATCGGCGAGTATGTTCCAGTCGGTCTTAATGGTTCGCAGCATCAGTTATTTCTGTTTTGCCCATTTTGGCGGCTCTTCCATTTGCAGAGCAACGTGGCGCGCCATGTAATTGAGATATCCCGAGGTTTTTATTCCATAACGGGTGGCGCCGGACAAGGCATCAACGGCCGATTTTTCAGCATGCGGATCGAAAGAGACCCCCTTGAACTGCTTGAGAATGGTCAGTACCTGATTGCGGTCCTTGGCATTTTTTATTTTTTTAATGTCTGGAAAATAGGCTTCGCGCAGGACATAGCCGCTTTCGGTTTTATCGACAATCACCACACCGGTGATCGTTTTGAAGGATTCAATCTCGCGGTAGGCCGCGCCCGATTTTACGGCACCGTTTTCATCGAACCCGATGAAGACGCGCTGGATGGTGCGGGAATAGGGATTGTCCGAAGCCGCGACCTTCAGCCCCGACAACGATTGATCAACGGCTTTCTGAAGGTCGTCTCCGAAGGAGGCGAGACCGGTCAGTAAAAGGGAAAGTATGATACAGCGCATGAACATATATAAAATGTCTCCACAAAAAGGAACGGCGCACAATAGGGTTTTACGACACCCGGGCGCAAGCGGGAATGGAATCAGCCGCTTCGTTGCATTAACGAAGCGGCCGAATCTGCGAGGTGGTTCGGTTTAGTTAAAGACCCATCCCATACCCAGGTTATATTTCGTGATGCTACTGGTTGCGGCCGTATCGGCGAACTGGATATCGCCCTTGAGCACAAAATTCCGGGTCAGGAGCCAGCTGGCTCCGACTGTAATTTCGGAACGGTCGTATTTCCCTTCGGCGGTGTCGCCTGCAGCCACTGCGTGCTGGGTGTTGTATTCTTCGTAGCGCACAAAAGGAATCAGCGACGAATCTTTAAGTTTGCCGGTTTTCCAGGAATCGGGAAGTACATCCACTCCTGCTTCGAGATACCAACCGAAGATCTGTTCGCCGGTATCGCCATCTCCAGCAGCTGCAGGGTCATAAGCCGCGTTGAGTGCAGCAGCATCGGAATTTTCTCCCAGCGCCACTACCCCGCGGAACTGGAAGCGGGAGATGGCGTATTCAAAGTCGCTTGAGATCATCGAAAAGGTGTTGTCGGTATCCGTGCCGTTGCTTCCTCCTTTGTTTTTATTGTCGGTTCCGCCGTAGTACCCGGAGAGGCCGAGGCGCAGGTCCTGGTTGTCGGTGGAAACCGGGAAGAAGTCGAGGCGTCCCGTGAGAGCACCGTTGTTCAGGCCGGGGCGTCCTTTCATACGGCCGCCGCGTACGCCTTCTTTTCCATTGAATCCGGATTCATCGAGGCCGGCAACGGCATAGACTTCATAGCTCAGCCAACTCAGCGGATAACCGAACAGGCCTATTCCATCGATCATCCAGGTGGAAGGAATAATGTATTTTTCCACATTCGGGCGTTCGACTCCGTTGAAGAGGGTGGGTTCGTGTTTCTGGTTAACAATGCCGAGCGGAGCCAGCATGCGTCCGGCACGAACATTCACCGCATCGCCGAAGAGGAAGTCGGCATAAAGCTGTTCAATCAATAGATATTCTTCATCCGTTGAAGCGTGTTCGAGTTCGATTTCGGAGGAGAGCCGAATCCAGTCATTGAATTCGTAGCCGACGTACATAACCAGTCGGTGAATATCGAGCAGGTCGTTGCCGCCTTCGGTCCAGTTGGCATGGATCTCGCCGTAGCCACCGAAGCTGACCTTGCTTTTCTGCTCGGTGAAGACTCCTGCCAGGTCATTTTTCTCGCCTTTCAAAGCGGCGAGTTCAGCTTTGGTATCTGCCATTTCAGCTTCGAGTGCTGCGAGGCGGTCTGCATCGGCCGCGTGAGCTGAGGCAGTGAGGGCCGCAATGGCTGTGACGCTGAAGTATTTCATAATCTGATGGTTCATTATTTTCTCCTTAGTTAAGTCCCCGGGATGCGAGCCGGATGGGAGAAGGGGAAGTTGCAGACAGAAATGCTCAGGGGTGACCAACTAACCAAGAAGGGGGAATACCGGTCCCCGCGTGACACCTGAAACGAAAAAGGCTGCTTAATCCAAAACTCCGCATCCAGCATCCGGTTCAATCACAGAACCCGCACACCGGTAAAAAATCTTGTTAAACAGCCTTCAGGCTCAACCTGACAGGGGATTATTTTTCCAACTAGGTTGGATAAAAGGCCGCTAACTTAGCCGCTCCTAAAAATATGTCAACCATTATTGAGATAAAATCTAAATAAACCCGTATAAAGGTATCGGTATTTTAAGAGCGAAAAAGGGCCGTAACGAGGTTGACGGGTTTCGGGCGGTTGGGTAATGTTCGCGCTCATTTTTAATTAAGAAACAGATGTTTCTAACCAAAAAGGAAAGGTGCTAATCATGGCTACTAAAGTTGGTATTAACGGTTTCGGCCGTATCGGACGTATGGTTTTCCGCGCAGCTGCTGCACGTGAAGACATTGAAATCGTAGGCATCAACGACTTGCTGGACGTTGACTACCTCGCATACATGCTCAAGTACGACTCAGTACACGGTCGTTTCGCTGGTACTGTTGAAGTAAAAGACGGTTCCCTCGTTGTAAACGGATCTGAAATCCGCATCACTGCGGAACGTGATCCGGCCAACCTCGCTTGGGACGCCATCGGCGCTGAAGTTGTTGTTGAATCCACCGGTTTCTTCCTGACCGACGAAACTGCACGTAAGCATATCGAAGCCGGCGCTAAGAAAGTTGTTCTTTCCGCTCCTTCCAAGGATGCTACTCCGATGTTCGTTTGCGGTGTTAACACCGATTCCTACGCTGGACAGGACATCGTTTCCAACGCTTCCTGCACCACCAACTGCCTGGCACCGGTTGCCAAGGTTCTGAACGACAAGTTCGGCATTGAAAAAGGTCTGATGACTACGGTTCACGCCGCTACTGCTACACAGAAAACCGTTGACGGTCCTTCCATGAAAGACTGGCGCGGTGGACGTGGTATCCTGGAAAACATCATCCCGTCTTCCACGGGTGCTGCTAAAGCTGTTGGCGTTGTTATTCCTGAACTGAACGGCAAGCTGACCGGAATGGCCTTCCGTGTTCCGACTTCTGATGTGTCTGTTGTTGACCTGACGGTTTGCCTCGAAAACGGCGCTTCCTACGAAGACGTTTGCGCAGCCATGAAAGAAGCTTCTGAAGGTTCTCTGAAGGGTATCCTCGGTTACACCGAAGACATGGTTGTTGCCACTGACTTCCGTGACGAAGAGTGCACTTCTGTATTCGACGCGAAAGCCGGCATCCAGCTCGACGACAAGTTCGTTAAAGTTGTTTCCTGGTACGACAACGAGTGGGGCTACTCCTGCAAAGTTCTCGACCTGATCAAAGTTATCGTTAAGTAAGTTTAACGACACTTCGATTCAAGAAAGCGTCCCGTTTGCGGGGCGCTTTTTTGTGTTCAGAGTTCGCTCTCCGGGCGCGCCGTGCGGATGCAATCCCTATTCCACCGGTATTTCGACGAGTCGGTAGAAACGATTCGAAGTTCCTGCCATTGAAATATCAGTAAAGCTGATGTTGGTTGTTCCACTTGCGGGAGTCTGGATGGGGCCAATGTTTCTCCAATCGTTGGAAACAAGCGTCTCGGTGCACTGGAGCTGGTATTGGCTGGAGCTGACCACGGACAGGGAAAGCGGAAAGCCTGCCGGTTGCATGGCAATATCATGGATGTTCGCATCCGGCGATATCTGGTAGTGCTCGGCAACTAAGGTGAGATAACCAATCGAACCATCGGCACCACTCGAATACCAAATCGGACGAGTGTCAATGGTGCCCCCTTTGCCGCCCTTTGCCGAGATCACCGCATTACTGGTGATTTCCAGCGTAGTGGAATAGAGTTCGATGGTTCCGCCCGCTCCGCCTCCCCCGGGGCCGCCGTGCCCAAAGGCGGTAGCAGATCCGATTCCGCCTGTACTGCCAGAGGCCTTCAGGGTTCCGGAAATCTGAAGTAGTCCCGGGGTGGAAATCTGTAACGCACCCGCACCGGTTCCACCGTCCCCTCCGGCCATAGCGATTCCGCCGAGGCTGTATCCAACGCTGCCGCCGCCCCCGCCGGACCCGCCTCCACCCGAGATTCCCTGTGTCAGATTGGGACGTGGTACCATCAGGCCTCCTTCGCCATAATTGGCTCCGGTAAGATCTGTTGCGTGAAGGCCGTTAGAGGCCATTCCCGCTCCGCCGCCAGCCCCCGAATAGGGATGTCCGCGCTCTCCGCCACCCGGTCCGAGTCCGTCTGTGCTAGCTACTGAGCCGTCTCCGGGGGTACCTCCGGAATAGCCTCCCGGATTCAGTGAGGGCGCAGAAATATCGATGGTTCCGGCAATGACCACATCGCCCGTTGCGGCGAGGAAAACCGGGGTGTTCGACGCGTTGGGTGAAAAACGAACCGTGACGTGTGCGGGAATGTTGATCGTGGTGTAGTTCAGTACACCGTTCGTCGCCTCTGTTGCCAAATCAATCGTGATGTTTGAACCGGGGTTGAAAGGGCCTTTGCTTCCGTCGGAGTGGGCCTGAGAGCCTGCTGCATCTTGTTGCAGCGCTAGTGTGGTGAGGGAGAGAAGAATCCCGCAGGTAGCCGTTTTCATTCGAGTGTCCTCCAGTTAGCGTGTGTACTTCTGGCTGAATCGCCAAGACGTATTTTACGCCGCTTTCGGTAGTTGGAAAGAAAAAACGGGTCACTCGTAAGGGTTTATATTGCTGTGTCCTACAAAACGGAAAGTATTATGTTTTTCACCGAAGGATAGGGCGGCGAGGTCAGGTCTCCGACCGATCTTTTAATGAGTACAAATGGATAGCGCTTTCGGTGGAACGCCCGGGGGGACGTGCTTGCGGTTTACCGTATGCTTAAAACCCGGTGCCGACACCAATGCTGAAGAAGGGTTGCCAGTCGTCGTAGGGCGATGAATTATCCTGCAATACATCAAATACGATTTGCACATTAAGCCAGCTCCGTTCTCCCAGCGGTTGTATAAAACCGCCACCCAGGAATAAAAAAGGCACCCATTCCCGTTCTGAGCTATCGGTAGGAAAGGAGAAAAATTCGTAGCTATACGAGGCGGCCTCAGCATGGGCATAAAAATTAGGATTTACCAGATACCGGCCGAAGAGGCTGCCGCCATACGTACTGGTCGTGTAGGTCTTGGCATATCTGTCGTCCTTAATGTAGTCATACCGGGCCTTTACTCCCATTGACAGTTTGGGATTTATCTTATAGCCGATCATCGGTTCGATACCGATCACTGTATAATTCCCGAAGGACAGATTGATATAGCCTCCATAGAAGAGGTTGTTCCTGAGGTTTGATTTGGATTTTACCGCAGGGTTCTGTTTTTGTGTGCCGGTCGTTTTCTGTGCTGTCGGTTCGTTGGAATCCGTAACGGCAGGCTCGGCCGCATAGAGCACGGTCGTAACAGCTGATGCGAGTAATGCGCTGAATATTCTTCTCATAGTCCCTGTTCTCCTGTGGTTCTTTTTCGTCACTCGATAGAAAATATCATAATTCTGTCAGGACGTCCCGTTTGGGGCAGCCTCTTTTTTGGAGCAGGGCGTTCCGTGCCCGAAGCATGAAAAAGCCCCTTGCTGAATATCTCAGTAAGGGGCGCGCGATGATCTGGCCGGCTTATGCGGTCGAGTCAAATCTCTCAACGGTTAATAGCGCGGTATTGCCTGATTTAATCGCAATGTCCTGGGCCGATTTTGCCGTTGTTGTAGGCATCTAGTATTTTGGCGATGGCAATGGCCTCATCTCTATCATCGGTCTTTTTAGGGATATATTTCTTCTGCTGATACTGTTCCAGAAGTTCCTGCCCTGCTATCCAGGCTTCGAATGCTTCATCCGGGATTGAGGCACCATTTACCACATTGAGTTCTGCTGCAATATATTGATGAGCAAGGATGTAGTATGCATTACCTTTCTTGGGCGGGGTTTTCAGGATACGCAAGGCCTTGCGTGCACTGAATAGACTCAGGGTATCAGTCGGCCAGTCTTTGGGGTGGTTTTTCCAGTACCCTTGAGTATAGGTGCATCCGTGATCTCCCGGGACCGCCAGTTCCAGTCCCGCAAAGGACCAGGCCAATGAGGCTGGTTGTTTTCCGACGACTTCAACAGACCACAATTGAACGGTGATGTTGGTGGCCCCTGGAGATACAGGAATTTCCAACTCGACTACGTCCAGGAAGTTTCCTTCGTTGTTTAGAAATACATCATCTAACCGGGTGGTAATTCCATTCACAGTTATATCTGCTGCTGCTGGCCGTGGTACATCAATATCACTTACAATGAGTGAAAGTTCCGCCAATCGGGGGGACGCAGATGGTGCAATGGGGAAATTCACCGGTTCGGTTTGGTAACCAGTCCGGCTGTAGGCATAATCATTTCCATCCTTGATTTGGATGTCGCTGGTGCTGCCGTCATCCCAGATGACTACCACCGCTGCTCCATCGTTATGCTGAGTGAAATCAAGTCCACCCACCGGAAGAACACTTGTCTGGCCGGCTAGAATCCATGCGGCAATGGAATTTACTTGCGTGATATCGGCTCGATAGGTGCTGCAGGGTGCCCGAGTAGGAGGAGGTGTGGGGCCTCCGATACGCTCTCCCTTTATCTCGATTGTATCAACTGTAATGGTGTCTTCATCGCCTGGGTCGGGATCGTAGTACCACGTTCGACCGGTCCAGTATAGCAGGACCTGCTTAATGGAAGCACCCGCGTCGATCTCAACCGATATGTCACTGGTTTCACCCGGCAGGAGATCATACAATCCTGTGCCGGCAACAGTCATTTGAGAGCCCTGTGCAATCGGTATACTTGGTATGTCGAGTTGTTCGGTTCCGTCGGCAATGGTCTGGTTGACCAAAGCAAATGAGACCAGGGAGAAACAGAGAATGCCGCTGAATGCGGTGAGTGCGCATTTCCTTTTCATTTCCTTCACCTTTCCTTTACTTTCCTTCTACTGATTTCTAATCCGGATCACATCATCTCCCGTCGTGATACCCCGCACGGCTGAAAAAGGTATGTCCTTCCCGTTAAACACATGGAGGTTTACGCCGATTTTAAAAAAACGCAACTTTTTTTACCCGGCAATATAGGGTTAAATGCGATGGTTAAATATGGGTATTGAGGTGTGGGTTGTACTTCGCATCCGATATTTTCAACAAAAACCCGGGCCTAATCCTGTTTCATTTTCCACCTTATGGAGCTGGTTGGAGATTACTGGTTGATGGGCTCTTCGCTTTCGGACAACAGGCCGACTTCCACCTTGTAGAAGGCTGCCAGTGGAGCACTGGTCGCAGTAAGCGAGTCGGAACCGCCTCCCCCCGGACGGGCCGCTGCAGAAGGAGTCCATACGTCTTGTGCCAGGTTGGTGCTCCAATAGAGGGTGTATTCGCGGAAAGATGAGGGTTCGAAATAGACGGTGTTGTTTGTGATGCCGGTGATCTGGAACCAGGCATTGGAATCAGCCGGATTGTGGCAGCGTTTTCTGTTTAGAACGGCAGTGCCCGTGTCGCCCTCAAATCCATCCGCGGCAATCCAATCGTTTGTTTCCACAGTGGCCAGAATTATTTTTCTGAGGTGTCCCTGGTTCATACCATCTGCATTTATAGTGGCTCTTTCAGAGGCCCTTTTCGCTATCAAAACAGGTTGAGCCAAAGGTGAATGCCTTTTTGAAAGGACATTGGTTTTAATCCTGCTACATTTTCCAACCTATGGAAGTTGTTTACGAAGTCATCTCATCGCTTGGCGCCTTTGCACCGGTCGCTTGCATTCTCCTTTTTCTGCTGGCCAGCCTGCTGGTTGTCTGGCGGCTGGAGGCGTTGTCGGGGCAGGGGGTGGAAGGAACCGTGCTGGGCACGATCTTCATGCCGTTCTGCTCGGGGATGGGAAATATAGTCTTTGCCGTTGTGCTGGCCCGCAATGCGGGCGCGGGGGAGGATATTGTGATTAACTGTCTATTCAACAATGTGACCAACCTCACCTTGTTGATCGGCGGTCCGGTCCTGATCTGGAGCATGGCCCGTATTCCGCGAAAAAAGAGCAAGGCGGTGGTTCTGGAGCATAAAATGGGGCGTCTTTCGTTGGCGCTCAATCTGGTGGCCGTGCTGTTTTTTGCGGTCTTTCTATGGCTGCTGGCAGCCGATGGAACGCTGAACCGTATGGACGGTTTCGTTTTGCTTTTGCTTTTTGCCTTCTGGCAGTGCTTCCACATTTACGATGTCAAAAAAACCAACCTGCTGAAAAAGAAAACCTATCCCGCAACGCTGCCACTCGAAGTAGTGCTGCTTCTGCTGGGTGCGGTCGGCGTCTTCATCAGTACAGACTGGTTGGTGCTGTGGTTCCAATCATTGGAACCTGCATCCGTTCCTCCGCAACTGCTGGGTTGGGCCAGCGGGATTCTGATGGTGCTGCCGAATGCGATTCTCGCCTTCTATTACGGAGCGAAGAAACGTATGGACGTGGTATACACCTCGCAGTCGGGCGATGCACACATCTGCATTCCGCTTTGTATCGGTCTATTTGCCGTCTTTCGGGATATTCCTGCCTCCGGTTTTTTGCAGCAGTCGCTGTTCATTCTGATGGGGCTCAGCGCAGTTCACCTGATCTTTGTTATGGTATTGGGAAAGCTGCCGCGTTTTGCGGCTGCCGTACTGCTTGCGGTCTTTGCGTATTTTGTCTGGATTGGGCTGGGGTAGGTTCAACAGAAGGGCGCAAAGCACGCGAAGCCGAGTTAGAGAAGGATTCCGGTATTTCCTCTTCGCGTGCTTTGCGATCTTCTGTAGGAAAAATTTAACATGAAGGGTTACGAAAGCGGATCAGCAATAAACGCTTCCAGCAAGTTGCTGAAATGTACCTGCGCGTTGGTCCATCTGGGATTTGCGGTAATTTCCCCGGTACTTTTATCGGTGTTGTTGAAAAGAATCAGCTTGTTGCTTCCAACGCACATGTGCGCATCAAAACCGGATCCGAAGCCTTCGTGTGAGAAGGCAAAATCGCCTATCTGAATATCATCCGGATCAAGCGTTTCGCGCAGTGCGGCAATATCCTTTCCGAAGTCGGCCAGAAACGCCTCTTTTCGAGAACCGCCATATTCCACCAGTTTCCAGCCATTGGAACTTTTTTCCACCAGGGCCCATTCGTCGAAAACAGGTTCACCAAAGGCGGTCGCTAAATTCGTTAGTGCGGTTTCTATGCGGGGTTTGGCGGTTGCTAAATTCATGTTCCAGTCCTCGGAAGTTATTAATCCATCCAGAATATAGGATTTCAGCTGAGGCTCAAGCAAACCAATCGCTCCATTCCTATCGTTTCGTTTGACTCGCTTTTCTGAATGATTATAGTCAGCGGCTTATTTTTAAGGACGTTTAACCTAAAGGAGTTAATTATGAATAAAATGACGATCAAAGACCTGGACGTTCAGGGCAAGCGCGTACTGATGCGTGTTGACTTCAATGTGCCGGTAAAAGACGGAGTGGTCGGCGACGACACCCGTATTCAGGCAGCACTGCCTTCCATCAACTATGTGCTCGAAAACGGCGGTTCACTCGTGCTGATGAGCCACTGCGGACGCCCGAAAGGCGAAAAGAACATGGAATTCACCCTCAAGCCGGCCGCAGACCGCCTGGCTGAGCTCGTTGAAGCTAAAGTAACACTCGCACCCGATGTGATCGGTGATGAAGTTAAAGCACTCGTTGAAGCTCTTCCGGCCGGCGAAATCCTCGTTCTGGAAAATGTTCGCTTCTACAAAGAAGAAGAGGGCAAAGGCTGCACGGCTGAAGAACAGGATGCATTTGCTAAAGAACTCGCGTCCTATGGCGATGTTTATGTTTCCGACGCCTTCGGTACTGCGCATCGTGCGCATGCCTCCATGGCGGTTGTAACTAAATATGTTGATCAGTGTGCTGCAGGCTTCCTGCTTGAAAAAGAGATCGAATATCTCGGAAAAACTCTCGAAGCACCGGAAAAGCCGTTTGTGGCGATCATCGGCGGCGCCAAGATCTCCGGAAAAATTGACGTGGTCATCAACCTGATGGACAAGTGCGACAAGATTCTCATCGGCGGCGGCATGGCGTACACCTTCTATAAAGCCATGGGCAAAGCCATCGGTGGTTCCCTGGTTGAAGACGATAAAGTTGAACTGGCCGGCCAGATTCTGAAGCAGGCGGAAGAGAAGGGTGTTGAACTGCTTCTCCCGATCGACAACACCGTTGCGGATGCGTTCTCTGCGGATGCCAACGTGAAAGTGGTTGAAGACTCCATTGAAGACGGCTGGATGGCACTCGACATCGGTCCGAAAACCATCGAGCTCTACTGCGGTGCGGTGGCCAATGCGAAGACCGTGGTTTGGAACGGCCCGATGGGCTGCTTCGAAATGAAGCCGTTTGCTGCCGGTACCTTCTCGGTATGCGAAGCGGTTGCGAAGTCCGACAGCATCAGCATCATCGGCGGCGGCGATTCGGTTGCTGCTGTAAACCTGTCCGGTGTTGCGGATCAGATGAGCCATGTTTCCACCGGCGGCGGTGCTTCCCTGGAATTCATGGAAGGCAAGCAGCTTCCCGGCATTGTTGCTCTGACAGATAAGTAATCGGAACTTTCCGATCATTGGAAAAGCTCCCGCTGAACGGCGGGGGCTTTTTTTGTGTGCGCCTCTCCGTGGAGAAGCAGGAAAGAATTAGGTGGGAAGTATTCAGCATCTCCTAATCCTAATCTTAATCTGTACCGGGAGTTTCTTATCCAATGTCTGGAAAGGGGCATAAAAAAAGGCGACCCGTGAGGATCGCCTTTTTTATTTCCAATGATTGGAAGTTTAGAAGCGCCAGGTGGCTTTGCCGCTGACGATCTGTTCGAAGTAGGTATCCGATGTGAGGAGATCGTAATCAATTTCGAACTTGGTGTTCTGATATTTCCAGCTCCACAGATCAAAGCCGAAGCCGAAGCGGAACAGGTGCTCATCGCGAGTACGAACAGCAAATGTTCCTGCGGCGCCGCCGAGATCATAAGTGAATTTATCCGGATCGGCATTAAACTCATGGATGTAATGAGCACGAACTTCAGGAATATAGGCAATTCCGCGGTTCAGCCAGTCCAGTTGATGTTGGGTCGCCAGGTTCACACCAATAGAGCCCAGGAAGGACGTAGTGTCGTAATCTCTAATCTCTCCCGTTCCCAATGAGCCCATATCACGTTTGTATGCTTCCTGATCGTAATACGATGCGAGGAGTGAAGCTTCCGGAGTCAGTGCAATCTTTTCACCGAGATCAAGCGCATAACCTGCGCCGATGTATGCACTGTAGAGCGATGAATCAAAGCTTGCATCGCTCATGCCGTTATTTTCATCAGTGCTGCTCCATCCATAGGTCAGAGCGACATCAACGAATAAATCCTCTCCGCCAAAGGTGGAATAAACCGAGCCATGATAAGTATCTACATCTGCGTTGTATGCTGTGCCTGCATCCAGATCCGTGCGGGCGTAACCGCCTGCCAGACCGATGAGCAGGTTGCCGAAGCTTTTGTCAATACCGATAACGCTGCCCCAGGATGTAGTATCATATTCAGCAAAACTTCCGGTTTTGTCTTTGCTTCCGGTTCCGCCGTAGGCGCGAACCCAGCCCTGCATGGTCTTTTCTTCTTCCAGCTCATTCTGCGGTCCGGCAACGCCGGTCGGGCTGGTGCTGAATTTCGGCTTGCTCGAAGCAAATCCGTTCATGGAGCGGAATTCCGTTCCACGTGCTGCGATCTGTTCGTTCAGCTGTTGGCTGACCTGGAAGGATCTTTCAGAAACATCGGGGATCTGTGAGAGGGAGAAGCGGAAGAGCTTATCTCCGTTGTCTTCGCCCAGCGAGTTCAATGCAAAGAACTCCGTATTGGTCAGTCCGATGATCGTGTTGTCCACGTTGGTAAGGATCGTTCCCAGATCGGCCAGGGTGGTGTTGGTTAGTGAATTATACTTGTAGCCTACGGTGATGCCTCCCGCCAGACTCAGCGCATTGGTGTCGTTTTGCGTGAGCCATCCAAAGTCCACTTCAACAACGTCGTACACATTCGATGCTGAAATACCAACCACAGTGCCGGCCTTGGCAACCAGGAATGTATCTTCAGGAACGGCAGAGATGCCTGCGGCGCGGATTCGTGCATTCTTGTTTGTTGCGTATAGTGTTCCCGTAACGTCCAGCCCGCCTGCAACACCCGTTAAGGAATCGAAGTTGAAGCTGAGTACAGAATCTTCGCCAAGATCAAGGTCACTTCCGGAAATAACCTGGTTGTATCCGGCGCTGATACTCGCATTCTTGCCAATCGCCGCCCCGGCTGTTCCGAAATCAAGTTTGTTGCTTGCTCCGCCCAACGTAAAGGACGCGTTGTCGGCAATCAGAACTCTCGCTCCGCTGAAGGTCATGCTTCCATCGGTAATCTCCACATCGGTGAAGAATTTACTTTCCGCTTCGTTGGAAAGTGAAACTGCAGAGTCTCCTTCCTGCTGGAGGAAAGAACCGCTGTAGGTGGCATTTGTGCCCACGCTGACGTTGGCCAGCCCGGCTCCCAGCTTATAAATGTCTCCGCTGATTTCGCCGCCGGTAATGCTCAGGCTCTCTGTTCCGGTGTTGTTCAGCACAACATCGCCGGTAATAAGGGTTTCTGTATCGTTCGTGTTGATTGTGAGGCTTCCATCACGGACCATTACGCCGATGTTGCCGGTGTTGCCCGTGGTTAACCCATTCGCTGAGCCGCCTTTTCCGCCGATAAACTCACCGCCGCTGATTGCGAGGTCACCTTCGTCGACATAAACACCCGCGCCGCCGTAAGCTTCAGCAGTTCCTGCGGAGGCCGTTGCGGCTCCGCCGTCGCTGCCATAGAACTGGCCGCCCTTAATGTCAACATCTGTGCTGTAGGCATAGAGTCCGTTACCGCCGGAAGCGTTCGCGTAGCTGTTGGATCCTGCAATCGATGCAGTACCGCCACGCGTTCCGTATGCTTCAGTGATATCAACGATGGTTTTGCCCGTGTTGTAGAGATAGATGCCGCTCGCTCCATGTGCGTAACCCTGAGAGTTGGCCGCAGTCGGAGAAATGGTGGTATATTCGTAAGCGTTGGTGATGGAGTAGCGACCCACCGGGGTAACTGTTGCGCTTCCGCTTACGCCGCCGTAATAAGATCCGCCGAGCAGGTTGTTTGCCCCGCCGCCTTGAATGGCTGCACCGTGACCGCCGAATGTGCGGACTGTTGATTCTTCGCCCGAGGAAAGGCCGCTTCCCGCTACGCCGCCGACAAAGTTTCCGTCGTTAATGTCAACGCCGCCGGTGATCCAGCTAAAGGCTACGCCGCTTCCGCCGCGGACATCTACAGTAATTCCGTACTGATCGAAGGTATCCGCTTCCAGATATCTGCTTACACCGCTGGCCTGCTCTGTTCCGATAAAGTCACCACCATCGATGGTGGCATCGCCTTCAAAGTCCAGTGCGGTAAGTCCGTCGCCTCCGCGCATGGTATACGTTACGTTGCGGGCTCCGTTGCCTGTGCTTTCATTCATGCTGCTGATATAGGTGGAGGCCTGAAAACGGTCGGATGCAACACCGGTCCGGTTGCTGATGTAGATGGAGCCGGAGCCAATGCCCATCCAGGCACCGCTCGCCGCATTGTCGTCTGCCCCTTGGCCGCCGCCGGTGCTTTTGCTCACGCCGCTCTCGCTGACAGTCACTTTCATGCCCTGATTGCGTTTGTCTGACGTACGGCTGGCAACATGGTCGCCGGCGATGAAGGCCGCCTCATAGGCTGAGAAGCTGTTGAACAGATGAAAATGTGCGCCATGGAAGCCGTCGCCGCCTTGGTAGATTCCGTCATAGAAGGTGTATGAACCCATTCTGCGACCATAGTTCAGGTCGCGGTGCAAAACGGTCACAGCATTATCCGTTTTGCTGCCAGACCAGCCCGTTCGATCAGTCGTGCTTCCGGTCAGGGTGGAGGAGTCATCGCTGTAGATGAAGTGGGTGCTGGTGTTGGCAGAGTTATTGTCGTCCGTATTCATGTCATGAAAACGTCCGGTCAGGTCGTGCACCCAGGTCCATTGAGCGCCGGTCACGTATTTGCCCATTTGAATGGCCGAATTTCCCGAGGCAACGGTGATGTTGCCTTCGGTTGGAATCCAGTCGTCATTGCGCAGCCACAGATCACCGCCGGTCAAAATAGTGGTGCCGCCCTGTCCAAACCAGCCATGGTTAACCCCATATCCGGATGAATTAACAACGGGCCCTAAATCCGATGATTGTGCCATGGCTCCAGAGGCCGTCAAAAGGCCAATCAGGATGCTCAAATTTTTTTTCATATCTAATCCCCTCGGTAGTTAGTCGAAATACTTCTTACAAAAAGATAGGACAAGGTATCCTTAGATCGGATTTCGATCAATTTAATTCGTTTATTAAATTGCTGTTTTCTATGGGGTATTCGGGTGTTGGACACAGTGCCCCCCGGTTTTTGTTCACGAATAATACAAACTATTTCAAAACGGTCCCGACTTTCGAAATTCGAGCACCTGCTTTCTTGTCAATTCCAGAGGCAGTCGCTACATTCTCCGCTTTTCCAACGTGAAGAGTGAAACGTGAGCCGTGAATTGCCAGAAGCCTGTTAGTATCACGCCTCAATCGCCACGCATCAGAAAGGCAGCCATGTTTAAAGAGATTCCCAGCAAAGTCAGTTTTCCAGAGATGGAAGAAGAGATCATCCAGCTCTGGAAGGAGCAGGATACCTTCCGGAAATCGTTGGAAATTCGCGAAAATGATAAGGAATTTGTATTTTACGACGGTCCTCCGTTTGCTACCGGCCTGCCGCACTACGGCCATCTGCTCGCCGGCACCATCAAGGACATCATCCCGCGCTATCAGGCGATGAGGGGACATTATGTCTCACGCCGCTTCGGTTGGGACTGCCACGGATTGCCGATCGAGGCCCTGGCGCAGGAGGCGCTCGGTCTGGCCGGAGCACCGGCCATTAAAGAGGCCGGGGTGGATGTTTTCAACGAGCAGTGCCGCTCCATGGTGACCAAATATGTGGAGGAGTGGGAAAAAACCGTAACCCGCATGGGACGCTGGGTGGATTTTGAAAACGACTATAAAACCATGGACACCCCGTTCATGGAGACCATCTGGTGGGTCTTTTCCGAGCTTTGGAAGCAGGACCGCGTTTACAAAGCCCACCGCATCATGCCCTACAGCTGGAAGCTGAATACGCCGCTTTCCAACTTTGAAGCCGGCCGCAACTATCAGGATGTGCAGGACCCGGCTATTACCGTTCGGGTCAAGCTGCTCGATTTTGAATTCGAAGATGCCGCGGCCCTGATCTGGACGACGACCCCGTGGACGCTGCCTTCAAATCTGGCCATCTGTGCCGGTCCCGACATCGACTATGTGGCCATTAAGGATAAAGAGACCCATCAGGTATTTGTGTTGGCTCAGGCGCGCCTTTCGGCCTACTACAAAAAGGAAGAGGAATACGAAATCCTCAAATCCTATAAGGGTTCAGAGTTGAAGGGGCTGAAATACGAGCCGATTTTCGATTTCTTTGCTGATAACGAAAACTCGTTCCAGATTCTGAACGACGACTTTGTTTCCACGGAAGACGGAACCGGCATTGTGCACATGGCTCCGGCCTACGGGGAGGATGACTACCGTATCTGCCGCGAAATCGGCATCCCGCTGGTCGATCCGCTCGACGACGACTGTGTCTTCACAGCCAAGGTGCCGGATTATGAAGGGCAATTCTGTAAAGATGCGGATAAAGCCATCATTAAAGCACTCAAGCATGGCGGTAAATTGATCCACCAGAGTACGATACAGCATAGCTATCCGTTCTGCGAACGCACCGATACCCCGCTGATCTACCGGGCGATTGATGCCTGGTATGTCCGCGTGGAAGACCTGCGCGAGCGCATGCTTAAGAACAACGAAAGCGTGCACTGGACGCCCGACTATGTCGGCGAAAAGCGCTTTGCCAACTGGCTGGCCGATGCCAAGGACTGGAATATCAGCCGCAACCGTTTCTGGGGCTCCTGTATCCCGGTCTGGGTGAATGTGGAAGACAAGTCCGACATGATCTGCATCGATTCCATCGAAAAACTGGAAGAACTGTCCGGTCAGAAGGTCACGGATCTGCATAAACATTATGTGGACGAAATCCTGATCGAACAGGATGGAAAGACCTACAAACGCACGCCGGAAGTGCTCGACTGCTGGTTCGAGTCCGGTTCCATGCCGTATGCGCAGAATCACTATCCGTTTGAAAACAAAGAGCACTTCGAGGCCAACTTCCCGGCGGACTTTATTGCCGAGGGGCTGGATCAGACCCGCGGCTGGTTCTACACCCTGATGGTGCTTTCCACGGCGCTGCACGATAAACCGGCCTTTAAAAATGTGGTCGTGAACGGAATGGTGCTGGCCGAAGACGGACTGAAAATGTCCAAACGTCTGAAAAACTATCCGGATCCGACGCTTGTCATCAATAAATACGGGGCCGATGCGCTGCGCCTTTACATGATCTATTCTCCGGTCGTCCGCGCGGAATCGCTGCGCCTTTCCGAGGATGGGGTGAAAAACTCGCTCCGCCACCTGATCCTGCCGTGGTGGAACGCCTACAGCTTCTTTATCACCTACGCCAATATCGATGGCTGGACGCCGGAGCAGTCGGTTCCGGAGCGCGACAATCTGATGGATCGCTGGATTCAGAGTTCGCTGGCCCGTCTCGAACAGCAGGTGACCGATGCAATGGACCGTTACGACCTGCAGGCGTCCGTTCGCCCGTTTGTGGCCTTTATTGAGGACCTGACCAACTGGTATATCCGCCGCTCGCGTCGCCGTTTCTGGAAAACAGAGGACGACAACGACAAAGTGCAGGCCTATTCCACGCTCTACGACGTGTTGCTCGGCCTCTGCAAAATTGCCGCGCCGTTTACGCCGTTTATCTCGGAAACCATCTATCAGAACCTGAAAACCGACGTGATGCCGGATTCCGTTCATCTGAACGATTTCCCCACCGCCGCCGATGCCAAGCGCGACGAGGTGCTGGAAGGCCAGATGGCTGTGGTGATGAGTGCGGTTGAGCAGGGGCGTACCCTGAGGGCGGAATACAAACTCAAAAACCGCCAGCCGCTTGCGAAGATGCATGTGGTGTGCGACGACGAAAAATTGCTGGGCAATATCCAGGTATTGGAAAGTCTCATTTCCGACGAGCTGAATGTGCGCGCCGTGGAATTCGGTACGGATTCTTCCGAACTGGCCACCATTCAGGCCAAACCCAACTTTAAGCAGCTCGGACCGAAACTCGGCCCGCTGATGAAAAAGGCCGTTCCGCTGATCAACAGCCTGACCGATGAACAGATTGCGGCTATTTCCGCCGGGGAGACCGTTCCGGTTGAACTGGAAGGAAAGAGCGTTGAGCTGACCTCTGCCGATATTGAAATCGTGCGGAATCCGAAAGAAGGCATGGCGGTCAGCGCCGAAGGGGCGCTGGTGGTCGGACTTGATACGCAGCTGAATGATGACCTGATTGCTGAAGGGTTGGCCCGCGAATTTGTCAATAAGGTACAGAACCTGCGTAAAGAAATGGATCTGGAGATTACGCAGCGCATAAGCATTGGATTCAGCTCCGATGAAGAGATCGAAACCGCTGTTTCCAATCATCAGAACTATATCGAAGGGGAAACGCTTGCTGTTGCCTGTGAAAAGGCGGCGGTTGATGTGGAAAATTGTACGGAATTAGATTTGAACGGACACTCCTGTTCAGTGTCTATCACTGCCGCTGACTAATAGGCGTATATGCTGATTGACACTGCTTAGGGCAGATGATAAATACCCAACCCTTTATTCGGGTTTGGAACGAAATTTTGATTGGAGAACTCTCGGAAATGGCTACGAAAAAGACAGCTAAAAAGGCGCCAGCAAAAAAGGCTGCGACCAAGAAAACCGCTAAGAAAGAGGTCGCCCCTGTTGCGATGTCCAGCGGTGGACCGCTCACAGGTAAAGTGGGTAGAAACAAGCATTTTACTGCAAAGCAGCTTAAAGAGCAGCTGAAGCGCCTGTTGATTCTGCGTGAGCGTGTGAGTGGAGAAATTCTTTCCATTAACCGCGACTCCCTGAGTTCTAACGACCGCGATCCATCGTTGTCGGATCAGGGCACCGACACGTTCGACCGCGAGTTCGCTCTCAATCAGCTTTCCAATGAGCAGGATGTGCTCTTTGAAATCGACGAAGCCATTCGCCGCATTGAAAAGGGTGCATACGGCATTTGCGAAATGACCGAAGAGCCGATCAATATCGAGCGTCTCGAAGCACTTCCTTATGTTCGCTACTCCATCAAGGCACAGTCGGAAATCGAAAAAGGGCAGGCTCACACCTATCGTCCGTTCGGTTCCACCATGCAAAGCGAGTAAGCTCGCCCCGAAAGGTCCGAATGCTGGTTCTACTGATTGGTTTGGCTATTCTGTTTCTGGATCAGCTGACCAAACAGGCGGTTCGGGATAACCTGAACTATTCCGATTCCGTGCCGGTCATTGATGGTTTTTTCAACCTCGTTTATGTCCGGAACGATGGTGCCGCCTGGAACATTCTGAGCGGTCACGGCATTGTACTCATTCTCATCTCTGCCGGTGTGCTGGTCGCACTCTATATTTTCCGCGATAAGATCATCGAAGGAAAAAAGCTCAACGAAGTCCTCATGGGCCTGCTGATCGGCGGCATTGCCGGAAACCTGATCGACCGGATCCGTTTCGGTTGGGTCACCGACTTCCTCGATTTCGAATTCGGTTCCTATCACTATCCTTCGTTTAATGTTGCCGACTCGGCCATCTGCATCGTCTTTGCCATCTATCTGATCTCCAGCATGTGGTCTGAACTGCAGAAGAAAAAAAAGCCGGAGTTGGAACAGGAATGACCGCATCGGCCAATTTCCTGGTCGGCACCACGGCTTCCGGCAAAAGCGGCATCGCGCAATACATCGCCGAGCGCGAAGGACAGTTGATTGTCTCCGCCGACTCCATGAACCTCTACCGGGGCATGGACATCGGAACGGCCAAGCCGACTGCCAACGAGCGGAAAACCGCCGACTACGCCGGCTTCGATCTCGCCGAGCCCACCGAGAAATTCAATGTTGCCGCCTATCTCGATGCCGTGCGCCCTTCCTTTGAATCCGGGCGCGAAATCATCGTCGCCGGCGGCACCGGCCTCTATGTCAAATGCCTCACCGAAGGTTTCGATGTCGTTTCCCCCGAAAATTCCAACCTGCGGAAGGAACTCGAAGCTCTCGATTTCCAGACCCTGGAAAAACGCGCCCAAACCGAAGCAACCGAGCTGTTTGAAAAGCTGACGATTGACGATCAGAAAAATCCCCGCCGTCTCGTCCGCATTCTCGAGCGTACCGCAGGCGTCCCGCCTGCCCCGCAGCACAGCTCCTGGAACTCCCGGCCCAAACCCAAACTCATCGGTCTGCACGTTGAGCGCGAGGTGCTGCTGCAGCGCATTGAAAAGCGCGTGGAGCAAATGTATGCCGACGGCCTGCTCGCCGAAGCCGAACAGCTTTTGAAACTCGACCTGTCCCAAACCGCCATGCAGGCGATTGGCTATGCCGAGGCTTTTGCCGCCATCAAAGGCGAAATGACGTTGGAACAGGCGAAAGAAAAAACCATCATCCGCACCCGCCAGCTCGCCAAGCGCCAGATGACCTGGTTCCGGAATCAACTCAATGTGGAATGGATCGATACCGCAAAGTTCCAAACCCTGGAAAATCTCGCCGAAGCCGTTTCCAATGCCTGGAAAACAATCGGCCCCACACCGATCGTATTTTAAACCATCAATTTGCACTAATCTTCACTAATTAGTGCCAATTAGTGGGGATTAGTGGTTTATAAGTCAGCTATGTCCGAATTATATCAAATGCAGAACGACGATGCCGAAACCGTACTCCTTATTGGAGTCGTTCTTCGAAACGAAGAAGAATGGAAGGTCAAGGATACGATGGACGAGCTGGCCCAGCTCGCCGAAAGCGCGGGGGCCGTGGTGGCCGGCCGCTTCATGGTGCGCCAGCAGAAAATCAAAGCCGGGCACTACATCGGAACCGGCAAGGCCGAAGAGATCTCCGATTGGATCAAAGAAAACCGCGTGTCGCTGGTGGTTTTTGACGACGATCTGACTCCGGCGCAGGGCCGCAACCTGCAAAACGTTTTTGAAACCCGAGTCCTCGACCGCACGCAGCTGATTCTCGATATTTTCGCCCAGCGCGCCCAGACCAAAGAAGGCTGTCTGCAGGTTGAGCTGGCTCAGCACCAATATCTGCTGCCGCGGCTGCGCAACATGTGGACGCACTTGGAACGTCAGAAGGGGGGAATCGGTTTGAAGGGGCCGGGCGAAACGCAGCTCGAAATGGACCGCCGCCGTCTGCAGGAACTGGTCCGCACGCTCAAGCGCGACCTCGCCCTGGTGCGCACCCGCCGCACCGAACAGCGCCGCGGCCGTCGCCGGCATGGCTGGGCGCTCGTTTCCATTGTGGGCTATACCAATGCCGGTAAATCAACGCTTTTGAACCGCTTGTCCGGTGCTGAAATCTATGTCGAGGACCAACTCTTTGCCACCCTCGATCCCACCACGCGCCAGGTGGAACTGCCGAATCATGAACCCACGCTCATGACAGATACGGTGGGCTTCATCCAAAAGCTGCCGCATCATCTGGTCGATTCCTTTAAAGCCACGCTCGAAGAGGTGGTTGAAGCCGATCTGCTCGTACACGTCATCGATGCCTCGCACCCGCAGGTCGAAACTCAAATCGAAGCGGTGCACAAAGTGCTCGATGAAATCGGCGGACTCGACAAACCCATGCTCTACGTCTTTAACAAGATCGATGAGGAGCGCGGACGGAATGCCGCCAAACGGCTGCGGCGCCAGTACCCGAAGTCGGTCGCTGTTTCGGCCAAAGACGGCGAAAATTTCGACATCCTGTTTGAAGATCTGGCCGACTGCCTGAAAGGCCGGAAAGTGGAAATGAAGCTCTCCGTTCCGCTCAGCGAAGGCAAGTTGCTTGCCACCCTCCAGAAAAACGCCTCCATCCTGGAAGAGGAATATGAAGGCGCTAACGCCGACCTGCTCGTCCGCGTTTCCCCCCGCGTCGCCGCGCAGTGCGAACCTTTCCTGGTGGAGTAAAGCCCCCGGTCAGCCGGTTCATTTATGCGCCGGGGTCTTTCTTTGAAACATCTTCATCCGCACCCATTGCATCGCTATAAAATGCTGATATACTGTATCCCTTTTAAATAATTTATTCATAGGGGGATCAAATGGCTGATTATAGAGCAATGTGGAAAGACCTGGGAATGAATCTGGAAGCGCACGATATGTTGCTGGATTTTCTCGGAAAATATTATGCGGATACATTCCTAACGCAGAACGAGCGCCCGGAAGGGATGGACTATTTTAATTTTGTGATGAGCGAGGTGCATGGGCTTCGCATCAAAGAACTGATGGACCAGAAGGCCGTGGGCCGGAAAGTGATTGGAGCCTATTGCGTGTTTGTGCCCGAGGAGCTGGTTCTGGCGGTTGATGCAACGCTGGTGGGCTTGTGCGCGGGGGCGGACTATGCGCTCGACCAGGTTGAGCAGTATTTGCCGCGCAATACCTGCGCGCTGATTAAGTCGGCATTCGGGTTTAAGCTGGGCGGGGTTTGCCCTTATCTCGAGGCGACGGATCTGGTGGTGGGCGAGAATACGTGCGATGGCAAGAAGAAGGCTTTTGAATCGCTCGGCGGCCTGATCGATAATCTCTATGTGATGGACCTCCCACAAGTGAAATCTGAGCAGGGCCGCGCACTGCTCAAGGCCGAATACATCCGCTTTAAAGAGCAGATCGAAGAGCTTACCGGCGTAACGATCACGGCGGAAAAACTCAAGGAATCGATTGCGGTTGTAAATGCCAAGCGCGGTGCGCTGCATCGGCTGGCAAAACTGCGCGGTGCCGACCCGGCCCCGATTTCCGGACTGGACGCGCTGCTGGCGAACCAGATTGCGTTCTTCGATGATCCTGTCCGCTTTACGGCTTCTGTGAACACCATTTGTGATGAGCTCGAAAAACGCGTGGCCGATAAGGTGGGCGTGTTCCCGCAAGGCACTCCCCGCATCCTCATTTCCGGTTGCCCGATGGCGGTGCCGAACTGGAAACTTCCGGCCATCATCGAATCGTGCGGCGGCGTCATTGTGGGCGAGGAGTCCTGCATCGGTGAGCGCGGCTGCCGCAATCTGGTTTCCACCGCCGCCGAGTCCGTTGATGAACTGATCGATGGAATTGTCGACCGTTACTTCAAGGTGGATTGCGCGGTCTTTACACCCAACCGCGAGCGCGTTGAGCATATCGAAGAAATGTTCCAGGGCTCGAATGCCGACGGCGTCATTCATTACGGCCTGCAGTTCTGTCAGCCCTATCTGATGGAAGCAATGGATGTGGAGAAAAAGCTGGAGGATAGTGATATTCCGGTGCTGCGCGTTGAAACCGATTATGGGCAGGAAGATGTCGGGCAGCTCAAAACGCGTGTTGAAGCTTTTGTTGAGCAGTTGCGGCCCTGATGCGTTTTGCCGGCATAGATATTGGTTCGAGAAGTATCGAGCTGGTGGTGATCGAGGACGGCGAACCGGTCGAGGTGCGTGAGACCCCGACCGGACACGACCCGATGGTGGGCGCGCGGGAGCTGCTCGATGGAGTCTCCTTTGAGCGTATTATGGCCACGGGCTATGGCCGCGATCTGTTTGAAATCGAGTTTGATGCCGCCGATACCGTTACCGAGATCAAGGCCTACGCCCGCGGGGCCGTGGCGCTCCATCCGGCAACGAACGTGATTCTGGATATTGGCGGGCAGGACACCAAGGTGATTGCGCTAACCGATAAAGGCCGCGTTAAAAAGTTCGAGATGAATGACCGCTGTGCCGCAGGGACCGGAAAGTTCCTGGAAATGATGGGGCGCGCTCTGGGCTACGAACTTCAGGAATTCGGAGAACAGGCCTTGCGGGGCAGCAACGAAATCGTGATCAACAGCATGTGCGCTGTTTTTGCCGAGTCCGAGGTTACTTCTCTGATCGCCAAAGGGATCGACCGGCGCGACATCGCGCTCGGGCTTCATCTTTCGGTTGTGAAGCGCGCGCTTTCAATGATTAACCGCATTGCTGCATCCGGTGCGCTGCTGTTTGCCGGAGGCGTTGCGCACAATCGTTGCGTGCGGCACCTTTTGGGCGAGCATCTGCAGGTGCCGGTTCATGTTCCCGATCAACCGCAGCACGTCGGAGCCTACGGCGCCGCCTTGCTGGCCGGCGAATAATAAATCTGTAAGGGGAATGTGAAGAAGCCGGCACATAGTGCCGGCTGTACTGGGTACAGCCGCCGCTGCGCGGTGGTTTATCCGTCGGGGTGCTGCCGGCAGTATTCGTAGAGCGCGAGGCAGGTGGCGGTGGCGGCGTTGTAGGAATAGGGCATGCCCCAGACCGGAATTTCCACCACGGCGTCGAGCAGTTCCAGGCAGGCATCGGCCAGCCCTTCGCGTTCGGAACCGATCACCAGAGCTGTCTTTTTCGGGAAAGCATATTCCGAGAGCTGCGTGGAGTTGGTGGTCTGCTCCAGTCCGACGAGGATATAGCCCTCCTGTTTCAGTTTTTTCAGGACGGGCGGCAGACTGTTTTTAACCGTCAGTTTCACGCTTTCAGCACCGTCGCGGGCGATCTTATTGACCAGCTTCGCCTGTCCGGTGGCAATCACTTCCTGAATGCCGCAGCAACCGGCCATCCGGAAAATCGTGGACAAATTGACATTACTTCTCAACGGACTGCAGGCGACAATGATCTGTCGGGGTTCTTGCAGTTCTCTAGGGGGTTTATGTCGAATATGTTCAAATTTCACGATCAATTCATCCTTGTTCGGGCCGGCGGTTCGGTAATGAGCAACCTCTCATATCAAGCGTTGTGGGTCACACAATAATCGGATTATTTCAACCCGACTACAGGATGAAAAGGAAGAAATTACGCAGCTGAATAACAGGGTTGTTCGCTGGAGGCGCAAAAAAAATCCGGGATGCAGGATCCCGGATACTTGAGGAAGTAAGAGATATTACTCAGCCGGTTTTTCGCCGCCTTTTTTATCACCCTTCTGACCTTTAGGTCCTTTTCCTTTGCGCTTCGGGGCTTCTTCTTTGGAGAGTTCTCCGTCGCCATTCACGTCAAGCTCAGCAAACTTTGCCTTGGCTGCAGCTTCATCAAACTCAACACCCTGCTTTTCAGCACGGGCCTGTCCACGCGCCACAAACTGCTCTTCGGTAACCGGGCCTCGTGGTCCACGCTGACCTTTTCCTTTTTGTTCGGATTCAGCTGCCTGTGCAAAAGCTACGGCGGAAAGAAGTACTGCGAGTGTCATTAATTTTTTCATGGTCTGTCTCCTGTAGTTAATGTTCAACCTGTTCACGATTCCGTATCGTTAGAAGACAAACGGGGGGACTCCGGTTTTATTGAACTGAACTACATTACAGTTCTGTCATTTAGAGGATTGCGCTGAATCTTCCGGCGTGCGTTCCTTCGGTTTTCCAATCTTTGGAACGATATTGACGGCACCTTCTGCTATTATTTTTCAAACAATTGGAATTAAGGCGGTATGCTTGATGCCGCAGACCGGGGGAAATATGAAAACAATTCTGTGTGTTGCATTACTGTTGGTTGGAACGTGTTTTTCAAAAGAAGGTGCCGAAGTCGTCACCTATGAGGCGTTCGGCGCCATAGGGAATGGGGTTGCAGATGATCTCCCGGCCATTTGCAAAGCGCATGAGTATGCCAATAAACACGCGCTTTCGGTTCGTTCCAAGCCCGGTGCCACTTACCATCTCGGACGCAGGGCGTTGACGGCCGTGATTGCAACCGATACGGATTGGAATACCTCCCGCTTTACGATTGATGATACCGATGTTGAGAATCACAAAAAGTCGCTGTTTGAAGTGCGCTCCCTGCTGAAGCCGGAAGTGGTTAAGATCGACCGGTTGAAGCGGGATCAAAAGCAGATCAACATGCGTCCGGAGCGCGATTGTTTTGTGATGGTGGAAAATGCAAACAAGCGGATCTTTATTCGGAAGGGCCTGAATCAGAACAGCGGCAGCCCGATGCGCGACTGCTTCATTCTTCGGAAGAACGGCTCGATTGCATCGCCCATCGATTGGGACTACGAACAGATCACGCGCGTGGTTGCCCGTCCGATGGATGAAAAGCGGCTGACGTTGAAGGGCGGTGTATTTACGACCATTGCGAACCGCATGAAGCAGGGAAAGGGCAGTAATTACTGGTCCCGCAATATTGTGATTTCCCGCTCCAATACCCTCGTTGAAGGGCTGAAGCATCATGTGACCGGCGAGACCGACGTGGGGCAGCCGTATGCGGGTTTTATCAAGGTCCAGGAGTGCGCCGATATCACGCTTCGCGCATGTTTCGCCACCGGGCATAAAAAATACACCACCATCGGTTCCGCTGGAAAGCCGGTCAGCATGGGGTCGTATGATTACAATATGAACACCGTAGTGAATCTGCGGATGATCCGGTGCCGGATGGACCATATCCTCGATCGCAAACTGTGGGGGGTAATCGGATCGAACTTCTGTAAAAATGTTCTGCTCGAAGATTGCGTTCTTTCGCGCATGGATGCCCATCAGGGCGTCTCCGGGGAATACACGATTCGGCGCTGTACACTGGGGCACATGGGACTCAATGCGATCGGCCGCGGCCTGCTGACCTTGGAAGACTCAACGTTGTACGGGCGGCACCTGGTGAATTTGCGGTCCGACTACGGCAGCACGTGGGAAGGGAATCTGGTGGTCCGGAACTGCCGATGGATTCCCGCAGGCGGCGCATCGACCGTTCCGTATATGATCGGTGCGCATAACGACGGAACGCACGATTTCGGCTACCCCTGTTTTATGCCCCGCCATATCACCCTCGAAAATCTCGAGGTGGATGACCGGAATGTCCCGAAAGAGTATGAGGGGATGTACTACTTTACCGACCCCGATTCGGGGAAAAAGAAGCCCGAGGCCGGCCGGCCCTTTCCGTATCGCCTGACGGAATCCCTCACGGTCAGCGGGTTGAAAACGGCCAGCGGAAAAAAGCCGAAGATATCCCCGAATCAGGCGTTGCAGGCGAACGTCTCCATCACATCGCACTGAGCGGTGACGCGGTCATCGCATTCCAGAGCGGCTCCGCCGCAGGTCTTTCGATTGTCTTGTGCGTGAAGCGAAGCACGCGCCCTGGAGTGCTGAGATCTCGTCCGCTCTTCGGCCGCACTGCCCTCAATCACAATCAGTAGTTAGGGGTGTTTCAGTTTTGCTGAGCAGAAGAAGGCCCGCGCGGTGATGTAGAGCGTGTCCCCGCAGATGGTCACGTTGGTCGGCCGTGCGGGTGTTTTGATTTCGCGAATCTGTTTTCCTGCCGGGCTGAACACCAGAACGGAGCCTTCGGTGATGTAAAGGTTGCCCTTCGCGTCGAGCGTCATACCGTCGCTCGCATGTTCGACGAAGAATGTTTTGTTTGCGAGTGTTCCATCCGCGTTGACGGCATATTTCCAAACCTTGGAAGCGCCGTGATCTGCGACATAGAGTGTCTTGCCATCGGGTGTGCCGATGAGGCCGTTCGGGCGTTTTAAGTCGTCGATAACGCGGATGATATCCGAGCGGTCGGGGGTGATGTAATAAACGTGTTCTCCATCCTGTGTCAGAGGATTTCTTCCATACATGGGATCCGTAAAATAGATTCCGCCCTTGGCATCCGGCCAGAGATCGTTGGGTTTATTGAACGGCTTGCCATCATATTCTTTCGCCAGCACGGTGACCTCGCCATCCGGCGCAATGGACACCACGCGCTTGTTCACACCTTCGCACACCAGCAGGTTGCCGTTGGGTTGGAAGTGGAGCCCGTTGGCCCCTCCACTGTTTTCGCGGAAGACTTCAATTTTTCCAGTGGTTGGAAGTTTATGAATCCGGTTGGCGCGGATATCGGTGAAGAAGATATTGCCGGCGGCATCTGCCGCCGGACCTTCGGTGAACGTGAAGCCATCCCCAAGGATCTGGAGTTCACCCGCAAAAACACGGGCCGTGAGCAGGAGAGTCGCAATCAGCATCAGTTTCATTTTTTCTTATTCCTTCCTTTGTTGCCGCGTTCATCGCGGCCCTTTTTACGGGGTGCGGTCGGATCATAATCCGGATTGGGCTCAGCGGGCCGGGGTGCATTTAAATCGGCCTGCCATTGTTTCAGCTCGGCATACAGTTTGTTTGCACGTTTCGGTTCCGCTTTGCTCAGATTGTTGCGTTCCTCGGGATCCGAGTCGAGATCGTACAGCTCCGTGGTTTCGGTTTCAAAGAATTCCAACAGTTTGTATTTTCCTTTACGCATGGCACTGGTCGGGCCGCCCTGACCGATATAACAGGGAAAGTGCCAGAAGAGGGCGTCGCGCTTCAGCGAGCCGCCGCTCCACAGCGGGACTAGACTTTTTCCATCCAATGGAAGGTTTCCAGGCATTGGAACTCCGGCGAGTTCGAGCAGGGTGGGATAGACATCGATCGAGGAGATGGGTTCGGCGCTTTGCTGATGAGGCTTAATGCCCGGGCCGCAGGCAAAGGCCGGGACGCGCAGGCCGCCTTCATAGAGTGTGCCTTTTCCGCCGCGCAGCGGTTCAACATAGCGACGGGTCCCGCCGTTGTCGGAGGTGAAAATAAGGACGGTGTCTTCGGGCAGGGCTGCTGCAAGACGGCCGATGTTTTCATCCAGCGTTTCAATGGTGGCGGCATATTCATTGCCGTTGTTTTTTCTGAGCGTCTCCGGCTTGGGGTCGAACGGCGAGTGTACGGCGTGATAGGCGACGTAGAGCAGGAACGGTTTCGTTTGGTTCTTGGTAAATTCAATCGCTTTATCGGTCAGTCGGTCGGTCAGGTAGTTGCCTTCGGGATCAAAATAGGAATCCTTTTCAAATCCGAGATCCTTCGGCTGCACATAGGAGTCGAATCCCTGTCCGGTCGGCACGCGCGGCCCCTTGCGCCCGCGGCCGAGATTCCACATGCCGACCATGCCGGTGGCATAGCCGGCGTCCTGCAGCACGTCAGCAAAGGTTATTGCCCCTCCATCCAATTCCGGCTTGCTGGGTGCTGCCATGATCTTATGGTTCGGCTGGCCGGGCGAATGACGTTCGTCGACCACGGTATAAACCTCGTGTCGCGGCGTGTATTGCCCGGTCATCAGGCAGGCGCGGGTCGGTGCGCAGTTCGGTGCAGCGGCATAGGCTTGTGTGAAAATGATGCCGCTTTGGGCGAGCCGGTCGAGGTGGGGCGTGTGGATGGTTTTATTGCCGGCGAATCCGGTATCGTTCCACCCCATGTCGTCGATCAGGATCACAACGAGGTTAGGCCGGGCAACCGCGCTTAACGCGGTTGCGGCCAGAAGGAAGCATGTGAACAGCCGCTTCATTTCGAGGCTCCGAAGAATCTGGATTCAACATCGCCGAGTTCGGGCTGTTCTTTGGCTCCGCGGGAGTAGATGTAGTAGGGCGCGCTTTCGTAGCCTTCAAGGTTACGCAGCTTCACCAGTTCAGTTCGCTGTGCCTCGGTGAGGGTCCGGTTTACTTTCGCGAATGCCATGGTGTAGAGCCACGACATTTCTCCGTCGAGTTCGCCATAGTGACGGCCCAGCTTCAGCAGCTTGTCGCGGTCGGGTGTTTTTCCTGCCAGCAGTTTGCGGAGTTCGATGGAAAAAGCGCGGCGCACGTCGATGGTTTCCATCAGTACTTTTCGCTGCAGGTCAGGAATGCCGGTCAGGATCTTCGCCTGCTCGGGGGTGCAGACTTCTTCCACAAAGGTGCGGCCGCTGTCGCCTGTCACGGAGGTGCTGATATCGAAGTCGCGTTTCCCCATGGCCGGCATATCTTTCATGTAGAAGCCGCCGAAATAGGTGCCGTGGCGTTCCGGGCAGAAGTAGGTGTCGGCTTCGGTGTTGCCGGCTGTCCAGCTGAAAAATTCCGATGCATAAGTCATGTAGGCCACGCTGAAGAGCTTGGATTTTCCTTTGCCCTTCTTTTTGTCGCGCTGATCGATTTCCGGCCACGTGTTGAAGTCGCCGAACTTCATCTTTCCGAGATAGGCTTTTTGCTCTTCGGTTAACGATGCATGAACCTGGGCCATCACTTCCGCGCGGCGGATACTCAGCTCTGCATCGCGCTCAAAAATATCCCCGACGGTTTTGATCACGGCCTGCTTGTTCAGACCCGGTTTGTCAGCTTCCAGCTCTAGCCAGAAGGCCTTGATGAGTGGAAGGCGCATTTTCGCGAGTTCGACCAACTGCGGTGCCTGCTCTTCGGCGAGGTCTGCGAACATCTTCTTCTGCTCATCGTTTAGAATGTGCAGCACGTTGCCGGCAACGCGATTGAGGAACATAGGGTTATGGCCCTTTTGCGCCGCATCGATATCGCGCATGTATTGGAACCCGAAATAGTCGCACACCTTGCCCGGCGGAATGAAGGTGGAGGCGCCGTAGTCGCCGGTAATGAAGGCCAGTCCGCTGAAGCAGATGGTGTGCAGCTGGGCGCGGTCGGAAACGGCCTGCTCAATGGTATATTTCTGAGCGTCGTTTTTTTTGCCGCCGCCTCGTTTTCCTTTTTCCTTCTGCCCCGATGCAGCGATTCCGAGAGCGAGGGTGAGAATCAGTAATCCAGTCGTTTTAGCATTCATGACGAGCTCCTTTCGTTTTTTATTCGTCATGAAACTAACGTCGGGACTCCCGATATATCGAAGGCTATTGCATTACGGTTCGGTAATGAACGTAGAGCCGCCGCTATGCGGTGTCTTGTCAGTGGGCCGGTGTGAATGCGGGAGCCAGCACGTAGTGCAGGCTGTACTCGGTAGAGCCTACACTATGTGGTGGCTCCCGGCAGGGTAAGGCGAAAAGTGGTGGTGCCTTTGTCGGCACCGGCCAGTTCGAGGGATCCGTTATGGGCGAGGGCAATCTCGCGGGCGAGACTGAGGCCGAGGCCGGTGCCGTCGGTCTTCCGGCTGTGGGCTTTGTCGACGCGGTAGAAGCGGTCGAAGATTTTATCCCGGTCTTCCACCGGAATGGTTTGTCCCCGGTTGGAGATCGTGAACTCGATGGGGTCGCCGCCCGTCAGGGTAAGAGCGATCGGCGACTCGCCATGACTGAACTTAACGGCATTACTGGCGAGGTTCTGAATGACCTGGCTGAGGAGTTCTGCATCGCCCTGAACTGTGATGCCCGGCGTCAGCTTTGCCTTCACTTCAATACCCGGGTTCAGGATGCCGATGTCTTCAACCAGATTTTCAATCATGGGTGTGAGTTCCAGGGATTGGAAGTTGATCGGCAACCGGCCGGAGTCGGCCTGGGCTAAGAGCAGCAGTTTGCGGATGATCGATTTGAGTCGCTGAACCTCGTCCAGCGATTCTTTATAGGCACGCTGATCTTCCGAGCCGTCGGGTGCCCGCTGCAGCGAGGTTTCCAGCTGCCCCTGCAGAATGGTGAGCGGGGTTTTTAATTCGTGAGCCGCATCGGCACTGAACCGGGAGGCCTGCTGAAAGCTGGTTTCGAGACGGTTGAGCATTACATTGACGAGATCGATCAGCTGGCGGAACTCGAGGTCGGCCCGGGTGGCCGGAATACGTTCATCCAGATGCAGGGCCGTCACTTTCTTTGCGGTGCGGGCAATGGCATTGACGGGACGGAGGGCGAGTTTGGCCAAAAACCATCCGATGCCGATGAGGAACAGAAGCGCAATCGGAATGCTCCAGCGCAGCAACTCGCGGAAGCGGGCAATTTCCGCATTGAGCGGAGCCAGGCTGATGCCCAGATGCATCGAGATCTCCGCGTTGCGGACGGCCATCACGCGCCAGTTGCTGATGGTAATGAATATGGGTTCGCTCAGGGGAAGGTTGGCCGGGGCTTGCCGGTCGATTTTTCGCTTTCGAGCCTGGTTCTTCTTTCCAGGTGGCGCTGCTTTTTTGGGGATTGGAAGCATGGCTCCCGCGAGTTCGTCTTCCCACTGCGCTGATTCAAAGAGCACCTTGTTCCGGTTGTCGGTGACGCGAAGGATAAAGGGTTTTGCTGCGGTTTCGCGGAACAGGCTGCTTAAGGATTCATTGAAGCGGTTCCAATGATTGGAAGGCTGGGCTTTCCCCATATCGGCATCGACCAGTGCGCGCAGTACGCGGTCGGTCCGTTCGATTCCGATTTTGTAGGACATCTGAATGAAGAAGAGCGCGAATGCCAGCAACAGCGCGCCGGAGAGCAGCACGCTGGAGAGGGCGATCTTCAGTTTGAAGGAACGGATCATTTTGAGCTTACCACGGAATACACTGAGTACACGGAACCCGAGCTGTTGAATTTCCGTGTGTTCTGTGCATTCCGTGGTTCCATTTTTTTATGCCTCTGATTTGTTGAAGCGGTAGCCGACGCCGCGGATGGTTTCTATAAATTTATGTCCGTCGTGGTCGATCTTTTCGCGAATGCGGCGGATGCATACATCAACCAGGTTGGTTTGCGGATCAAAACCATAGCCCCAGACCTGTTCCAGCAGTTGGTCGCGGGTGAAAATGCTGTTGGGCGACCGCATCAGATGTTCCAGCACACTGAACTCGCGTGGGGCGAAAAAGATTTCTTCATTGCCGTATCGTGCTTCGCGGGAGAGGGTGTTCAGGGAGAGCCGGCCGGCATGCAGTATGCTTGAACGGCGCGCGACCGCGTTGATCCGGGCAATGAGCTCATCCATGAAAAAAGGTTTCGTGACATAATCATCCGCGCCGAGTTCCAAACCCAGGACGCGTTCGTTGGTTTCGGTTCGGGCGGTCAGGATAATGACCGGAGTTGCGTTGCCAGCTGCCCGTAGCTCCTTCAGAATGGAAAGGCCATCGCGTCCGGGCAGCATGATGTCGAGCAGAATTACATCCTGTTCGCCGGAGGATGCCGCCGCAAAGCCGTCGTCGCCGTTATCGGAAACCTCCACCGAAAACCCGCGCGCTTCCAGTCCTTTCCGGACAAACGTATGGATCTTCTCTTCATCTTCTATCACGAGCACTTTCATAGCGAAAGGCTAGCAGTTCCAACCTCTGGAAAACATGTAATTGTTCATTACGGTTTCGTAATAGAATGTGTATCTTCTACCGCCATGAATAAAAAAGATATTTTGAAAGTAGTGGTCCAGGCGCTGGAAGAAGAGCTTCGGGTACAGTTGAAGGGGCAGGCGATGGCGGCCGAGGGTGCGACTCATACCGAAGCGAAGGCCGAGAGCAAGTGGGATACGTGCGGGTTGGAGCAATCCTATCTCGCGCGGGGTCTGGCGAAACAGTTTGAAGCGCTGTCTGCGGGCGTGATGGAGCTGCGCAGTTTCCAACCGCTGGACTTTTCAGGGAAGGGGATCGGCGTCGGCGCATTGGTCGAAGCCGAGACCGATGGATTTAAAGACCTGTTTTTTCTGCTCGAATGCGGTGGGGGCACGGAAGTTGAAGTGGATGGACGGGAAATTACAGTCATTACGCCGGAGTCGCCGGTCGGAAGCGCACTGCTCGGCAAGTCGGCGGGCGGGAGCTATTCCTTCCGGAAGGGGCAGGAAGGCTCGATCCTTTCCGTTGAATAACCGGTTGCTTGCACTGTATTTCCGTAAAAAATGTGCGGGATTGCGCAAACTGTCCATAATCCCACCTGCACCTCCGTTTATTCCCCAAACTATTTAAGGGGAAGATGATGATAAGACAATTATGTTGCATGCTGCTCACAGCAGGTTTTGTTCAGGCACAGCACCGGGTGCTGGTTGGGGGATGCGGTTTCGGCGAGGTGTCGGTGTATGCGGCCGACGGTTCGAAAGAGTGGAGCATGGCCGAAAAGCTGGAGGTGAGTAATGTCACGCTGCTGCCGAATAATGATATTGCCATGGCCTATAAAGCCGGTGCGCGGATCATCCGGCCGGACTGGGAAGCAAAGAGCGGCTTTGAAGTCATTCTGGACCGCAAGGCGCCGAAAGGCGGCGAGAATCATACGTGTCAGCCATTGCCCGGCGGCGGATTCCTGATTGGTGAAAGTTTCAAGGGCAGTTCCTTTATTATCGAGCTCGATTCTGAATTCAACGAAACCAAGCGCATTGAACTGAAGAATTTCGGCGGAAAGCATCAGAGCTTTCGTCAGATCGGCAAAACGCCGGCCGGCACTTATCTGGTGACTCAGCAGCGGAAGGGCGGCAAAGCGCTCGAAATTTCCAAGGATGGGAAAACGTTGCGCGAATTTCCCGACGGCCGTTTTACGGCGGAACGCCTGAAGAACGGGAACACCCTGATTGCCTGCGGCGATGCGCATCGGTTGATTGAAGTCGATCCCCAGAACAAGATCGTCTGGTCGGTGGAGCAGAACGACCTGGAAGGCATCAGCATTGGTTTTGTGGCGGACTTCCAACGGTTGGAAAACGGCAATACCGTATTCTGCAACTGGGGCGGCCATGGCGGTGCATCCGGCGGGTCGATTATCGAAGTGACGCCGGAGAAGAAGGTCGTCTGGAAAAGCTCGCCGGGCAAAGCCAACCGAATTTCCAGCATCCATGTTCTGGATTGATTCCCATTGGAGACTGCCCGCTGCTGAATGTTGTCCGGGTGGCCCAATGCTGCGAGTTCATTTCGCGGCCGGGCGTGTTTAGATAGAAGGAGTTTTAATCATGTTTACTGTACAGGAAGTTGCTGCCACGATTGATCATGCGGTGCTGAAGCCGGATCAAACCGAACAGGATGTCCGGGAACATGCCGCGATGTGCGCCGAGCGCGGTGTTGCGAGCATGTGCGTTCGTCCGTGCGATATAAAACTGGCGGCGGAGCTACTGAAGGATTCGCCGGTGATGGTTTCCTGTGTGCTGAGTTTTCCGCATGGTGCTGATGCAACCCCGGTCAAGGTGGCGCAGGCGAAACAGGCCATTGCTGACGGCGTGCAGGAAATCGATATGGTGATGAATATCGGTCAGTTTCTTTCAGGAAACCTGGATGGGGTTCGCGACGATATTAAAGCAGTCGTCGATGTGGGTCATGCGTCCGGTGTCATCGTAAAGGTAATTCAGGAAAGCTGTTTCCTGACCCTTGAACAGGTGGCTCAGGCGTGTGAAATTTCCTATGCCGCCGGAGCGGACTTTGTGAAAACCTCAACCGGATTCGGCCCATCCTCGGCCACGCCGGAAATCATCGATGCCATGATTAAAGCGGTGGGTGGAAAAATGAAAATCAAAGCTTCCGGTGGAATCCGCGATTGGCAAACGGCAGTGGCTTATCTGGAGCAAGGGGTGGATCGTTTGGGTATCGGCGCCACGGCCACCGTGCTGGATGGCGGAAAATCCACTGAAGATTACTAGGACGATTGCGGCAACAATCTGAATCTAAAAGAAGCGCTTGCGAAAGAATCAGCCGATCCGTTCCGGGGTTGGCCGCATGGGGGCTGTATGCGGCTAACGATGAAAAAGGCGCAGCAGATAGATCATTTAAGGAGTTGAAAATTATGTATGGAAAAAAGGTCATCGTTGTTGCCGCTCTGCTGGCGGGAAGCTGCCTGGCGGAAAAGCCCAATATTCTATTCATTATGTCGGACGATCATACGTCGCAGGCCATCGGGGTTTACGGCAGCCGCCTGGCAAAACTGAATCCTACCCCGACCATCGACTCGATTGCCAACGAAGGTATGGTGATGGAAAATGCGTTTTGTCAAAATGGGATCTGCACACCAAGCCGAGCGGCGATTATGACAGGGCAGAGCGCGGCGGTGAACGGGTGCATTACGTTGAGCGAAAAGCTGCCCGCGGAGAAACAATACCTTTCCATCGAGATGAAAAAGGCCGGTTATCAGACGGCTGTTATCGGGAAGTGGCACTTGAAGGAACGGCCGTCGACATTCGACTATTTCAAAGTGCTGCCGGGGCAGGGATTCTTTTTTGATCCGGTATTTTATGAGACGGGAAAGAGCGGGAAGATCACGGCGAGAAGAAAGGAGTTTGGTCCTGATGCGGTTCAGATGAAAGGACATTCCTCAGACTGCATCGCTGATTCGGCGCTGGAATGGTTTAAGGCGAAGCGTGATCCGAAGAAACCGTTTTTTCTGAAGCTGCACTTCAAAGCGCCGCACGACATGTTTCAGTATGCACCGCGGTATGAATCCTATCTGGCCGATGTCATGATTCCTGAGCCGGACAATATGCGCGACCGCAAGAACCACGGCTCCATTGCCACACGCGGCCACAACGATGAACTGGTTCCATACATTGGAACTTCGATCGGCCGGCGGAACCCGCGCCGTAACTATACCAAGAGCGGGGCCTGGGCCAAGGATCTGGATCAGAGCAGGAGCGATGAGGAAATCATCGGCGATGCCTATCAGGGTTACATGAAAGCCTACCTGCGTTGTGTGAAGGGTGTGGATGATAACCTGAAGCGGGTGATTGATTATCTCAAGGCGGAAGGGCTCTACGATAACACGGTCATTATGTATACCGGCGATCAGGGGTTCTGGCTGGGCGAGCATGACTATATGGACAAGCGTTGGGCCTATGAAGAGTCGATGCGCATGCCGTTTATTGTGCGCTATCCAAAGTCCGTAAAAACCGGCCGCTCCGATGCCATTGTTGAGAATATTGATTATGCCCCGACCATGCTGGATTTCGCGGGCGTTCCAACCCCTGAATACATGCACGGGCAAAGTTTTAAACCGGTCCTGGAAACCGGAAGGGAACCGATAGGTTCGAAGCAGGCCGCTTATTATCATTACTGGATGCACATGGCGCATCATGATAATCCGGGGCACATTGCCATCCGCACCAAGCGCTATAAACTCATCATGTTCTATGGAGCGGGGTGGAAGGGAGAGACCGAGCCCGATACGCCGCCTGGCTGGGAACTCTACGACCTTAAGCTCGATCCATCGGAAGATAACAATGTTTACGACAACCCGGAGTATGCGGGTGTGATCGAAAAGCTGAAAAAACAATTAAAGGAACGCCGTGCTGAGCTGGGTGAGGATGACCCGAAGTTTGCACTTAATCAGGTGATTGACGAGTACTGGGATTATGATGAACAGGCGCGGGCCAAAGCGATTGAAATCTCGCACGCGATGCGTGCTGAGAAAGAGGCCAAATAATGAAAAAGATCATTTTGACGCTGGTTGCTCTGTCGGGGATCACCTGTTTTTCCGATGCGGCATTTCTGGAGGAAATTGCGGAAGCCCAGCTGGCCGTGGCGGGGATTATTGAAAAAGCCCGGCATGACGGTGGTGCCGATGGAATGAAGTGGCGCTACTTTGATGTTACGCAGCGTTCGTTCGAAGTTGAGATTTCCGGCTTTGAGAATCCGCAGATCCTGATTGTTCCGGCTCGCCGGGGGCGCAAGACCAACGGACGCTATGCGGCCATTCATGACGGGCAGGCAGGCGACTCCTACCGCATGTCATCGGGGGAATACTCGGTGATTAAACTTCGCTCAAACATGCTGGATGCCGATGCCATTCAGATCGATTTGTGGAGCGGCGCCTGCGAGGCCTGGGTGGCCGAAAGCAAGACTATCGGCTTAATCATCAAAAAATATATCAATCCGGGGATGCAGGTTTATTCCCGGAAGTGGGGGCCGCTGCTTGAAAAATACGGTATTTCAGCCGACGAATTTTATTTTGAGCTGAAGGCGATGAAGGGCAGCCCTTTCCCGACTTCGCCGAAAACGATGGCGCTGGCGTATGCGAATGCCTGTTCTGAAAAGACGAAGAAAAAAGCCGTTGCCTCGGCGAAGCTGGTACAGAACTGGACGGATGCCGAGCAGGTGCGCCAGTACTATCTGGCCGACTGCCGTCTCGAAGAAATCCGTATGCGCATCGAAATGGTGGAGCCGCAGAATATCCGGCTTGCGCTGGAGGATCTGGATCGCAAATTTCCGAATCGCAAGGTGCTGCAGGAGTTGGGGGGGCAGGTCCCGAAGCTGATCGAACAGAAGCAGTCTGTGCTGGCGAAGATAGAGGCGGGGGCGCCGGATGCCCGACAGGCGGCAGATGCTTTGATGGAGGAATATCGAACGCTGATGCTCGCCAACCCATTGCTTGACGATATGGAGCTGCTTGCCATCCAGCGCGAGGTGGGGCATCTGAACCTGCGCGACGAGTTTGCTACTATGTCATTCCCCGGGCGTATCGACCGCGGCGGGGCGGGGGCGGTGCTCGGTGCTCCAAGCCTTTCCACACACAGCATCGTACGCAATATATCGAGCCCAAACAAAATCGGGTGGAACAGCAGTATTGTGAAGCTTTCAAACCTGCGAGGGCAGGTGCAGACCACTCCGCTCTATGCACCGGAAGATGATCAAATGCTCATCAGTAATGCGCGCCTGCACTGGGACGGCGAACGCGTTGCGTTTTCCATGGGATCCTATCAGCAGCCGATGACGCTGTTTGAACTTAATGTGAAAAACGGTCAGACCAAACAGCTGACGCCCGATTCGAAAGACCATTTTTTTGATCCGTGTTACCTGCCGGACGGAAACATTATTGTTATGTCGACTGCCATCATGACGGCGCTGGCCTGCGAAGGTGGATCGCACATGCTGGCCAATATGTATGTGCTCAATCCTGAAACGCAGAAGATTCGTCAACTGGGTGTCGACCAGGAAAACTCGTATCATGCCACGGTGCAGGAAGACGGCCGTGTGCTTTATATTCGCTATGAATACACTGATGCTGCGCACTATTTCATGCGCATCATGATGAACATGAATCCCGACGGAAGCAACCAGCGCGAAATTTACGGAAGCAACTCGGTCTGGCCGACGGCGCTGTTTTACCCGCAGCAGGTTCCCGGCGAACCGAACCTCTACACGGCGACGGTTGCCGGCCACCATGGTCCGACGCATATGGGACCGATGGTGCTGTTTGATATGAGCAAGGGACGCCGGGAGGCCGATGGCGCCGTGCAGTTTATCGGAGAGAAGGAAAAGCCGGTTGAAGCAGTGATGGTGGATCGGCTGTATAATGATGTTTATCCGAAGTTTATGTATTCGGTGCCGCTCGATAAGGAATATCACATTGCCATGATGAAGCCGGGGCGCTTCGACCCGTGGGGATTGTATCTGGTGGATGTTTTCGACAATAAGACGCTCATCCATCAGCCGCGCGAGGGTTTTCTTGCGTGGCCGCAGGTGCTGAAGAAAAAACCGACTCCTCCGGTGATCCCTTCCAGAGTTCGCGAAGACGAAACGGAGAGTACGATCTATGTGCAGGATATCTATGAAGGTCCGGGGCTGGAGGGCATTAAACGCGGCGATGTGAAAGAACTCGCGGTGTATGCTTTTCACTATGGGTATAAGTCCGCGGCATCGCATCGTTACATAGGCCATGAGAGCGGATGGGATGCGCGTTATATGCTCGGTACAGTACCGGTTAATGAAGATGGTTCGGCAATGTTCAAGGTGCCCTCGATGATGCCGATTTCATTCCTTGCGCTTGACCAGGACGGGATGGCGCTTCAGAAAATGCGCACGTGGATGAATCCGCAGCCCGGGGAAAACCTTTCCTGCATCGGCTGTCATGAAACGGCTGATCATGCGCCGGTGAACCGTCCAACGCAGGCGTTTACGCAGCAACCGCATGCACTCAAGCCGTGGTATGGTGAGGCCCGGCCTTATTCCTTTGTGATGGAGGTCCAACCGGTGCTGGATAAGTATTGCGTTTCCTGCCACGACGAGGGCAGCAGGATTGATCTGACCAACAGCTTTTCCAAAGATGAAATGCTGGCATCAAAGCGCTATTCAAAATCGTACAGTTTTTTGCAGAAATATGTCCGCCGTAACGGTCCGGAAAGCAACCCCGAGTTGATGGTGCCCATGGAGTGGCATGCCTCGAGCAGTACGTTGATCCAGATGATGAAGAAGGGGCATCATGGTGTGCAGCTGGATGATGAAGCGATGCGTCGTCTGACGATGTGGATTGATCTTAATGTGCCGTTCCATGCCGCGTTCCATCCCGGTGAGTATGGCGAATATGGTGATCAGGTGGTCTGGCGGCGGGAAAGTCTCAAGGAATATGCGGGCCTCGATTGGGATCCGGAAAATCAGTACAAAGATATGATCCGGGAATTTGTTGAGCAGCCCGCGATCCAACCGGTGAAACCTGCGAAGGTGAAACCGGTTAAGATGCCGAAGCTCCCAGGCTGGCCGTTTGAAGCTAAGGGCGGCCTCGAAACCATGTCGCTTGAGTTCGGCGGGCCCGGTCGTACAATCAGGAGCTATGATAAAGGGCGGGGGATTGCCAAAAGGCTGACAGAAAAGGAGCGACTCGATTTCGTGAAGATCCCTGCCGGCGCATATGTGATGGGCTCGGCAACGGGCTATCCGAATGAAACGCCGCGTGTGGTGGAAATTCTAAAGCCGTTCTGGATGTCGGTGGCGGAGATTTCGAATTCGCAGTTACAGACCTTCGACCCACAGCACGACAGCAGGTTTGCTGATATGCCTGAAAAGGATCAGACCCAGCGCGGAGTTCCGCTCTTTACGGAAGATCAGCCGGCGGTGCGCGTGAGCCATACCAAGGCGCTGGATTTTTGCGAGTGGCTTTCGAAAGAGACCGGTAAAAAGGTTTCGCTGCCGACTGAGGAGCAGTGGGAGTGGGCGGCCCGCGCCGGAACCGGAACCGACACCTGGTATGGCTCCGGAAAAACCGACTTTGGTCAATTTGCCAACCTGTCGGACGCGAGCCACGGCCGGTCGAAAGACTTTACGCGCCGGAGTACGCCGGAATATTTCCAATTTGTGGAAGAGGTGAAGGACGGCCATGCGGTGACGGCTCCGGTGAAAAGTTATAAGCCGAATGCGTGGGGCCTTTATAATATGATTGGCAACGCGGAAGAGTGGACGGCCTCGAAAGATGAAAAAGGAAACTATATTGTTAAAGGCGGTTCGTGGTTTGACATGCCTAAGAATGCCATGTCTGCAACCCGCTGGGGCTATCATGAAGACATCCGGCTTCCAGACCTTGGATTCCGCATTATTATTGAAGAGTAGCGGCAGAAGTTGCCGGGGAATCCTGCTGCGGATGAATAATCGTGATGCGGGGCCTGCTGAAATACAGAAGTGGTTGGGGCGGCGTTGTTCCAAGGGTTGGAAAAGCGGTTTCCAACCCCTGGAAATCGGGGGTAAAAACCTGCAAAAACAGAGCTTTACATGGGGTGGGGCGGTCCGTATAGTCCCGCTCTTACTTTTTGAGAAGAAATATATTAACTAGGAGTCCACACAGATGGATCAAGCAGTAAAAGCTGAAATTAAAAACGAATTCAAGCGTGGCGAGCAGGACACCGGTTCCGTAGAGGTTCAGGTTGCGCTTCTGTCTTCCCGCATCAAAGAATTGACTGAGCACCTTAAAAATCACAAGAAAGATCACAGTTCGCGTCGCGGCCTCATTATGATGGTTAACAAACGCCGCAAGCTGCTTTCTTATCTACAGAATAAAGACGACGCACGTTACAAAGAGCTGATCGCTAAGCTTGGTCTTCGTAAATAAGTCGTTTGACCGGATGTTCAACAATCCGTAATTCGTTTGTAAGCCCTTTATCACAAGTAAAGGGCTTGCTTCGTTTATAAACGCCGTCAATGGGATGGCAAAACAACAAGGAAAGGTGCGCTCTTCAGAAACTGAATGATATAAGGGCGCAATTAGTATTATGAAGGGTACAACCAAAGTAGAATTCGAAGTCGGTGGCAAGACCATGACGCTCGAAACCGGCCTCCTCGCAAAGCAGGCCCATGGTTCCGTTACATGCGGAATCGGAGCAAACATTGTTTTCTCCGCAGTCACAGCAGCCAAAGAAGCCCGCGAAGGATGCGATTTCTTCCCGCTTCAGGTAGAATATCGTGAAAAATTCTATGCAGCCGGCCGTTTTCCGGGCGGTTACATCAAGCGTGAGGCCCGTCCTTCCGAGAAGGAAATCCTCACCATGCGCGTTACCGACCGTCCGATCCGGACTCTGTTCCCGGACAACTTCCACCGTGAAGTTCAGATTAACAACATGCTGTTCAGCTGCGACGGCACGCTTGATACGGACGTTCTCAGTGTAAACGCGGCATCCACCGCGCTGACCCTTACGGATCTTCCGTTCGATGGCCCGATCGGCGCAGTCCGTATTGTTCGCAACGACGGCGAGTGGATCATCAACCCGAACCACGACCAGCTGGCAGCCAGCGATATCGACCTGACCTATTGCGGAGCCCGCGATAAAGTCATGATGATTGAAGGTTCTGCACAGGAAGTGCCGGAAGCTGAATTCATCGAAGGCATGAAGGTTGCTCACGCTGAAGTCGTGAAAATCATCGACGGCCAGCTTGCGCTGCGTAAAGAACTCGGCATGGAAGAGAAAGTTTATTCTCCAGAGCCGAAAGACACCACGCTGCTGGACAAAGCCCGCGAGCTCGTTGGCGAAAAATTCAAAGAACTGATGAAAATCGGCGGTAAGCTGGAACGTCAGGACGCAGTTACTGCGCTCAAGGCAGAGCTGAAGCCGCAGATGGAAGCACTCTTCGAAGAAATGACCGAAGACGAATACTTCCACGCTTTCCACGATCTGGAAATCGAAACCGTTCGTTTGAACGTGCTCGACGACAACACCCGTATCGGTGGTCGCGGTATGCTCGAAATCCGTCCGCTTGACTGTCAGGTCGGCGTTCTTCCGCAACTGCACGGTTCTGCCGTATTCGGCCGTGGCGAAACTCAGACTCTTTGTACGGTTACCCTCGGGACCACTAAAGAATCCCAGCGTTTCGATGCCGTTACCGGCGGTGTTGATGAAAAGAACTTTATCCTGCACTACAACTTCCCGCCTTACTCAGTCGGCGAAGTCGGTCGTCTGGGAATGACCAGCCGCCGCGAAATCGGCCATGGTAACCTTGCTGAGCGCTCCCTCGCTCCGGTTATGCCGGAAGACTTCCCCTACACCGTACGTGTGGTGTCTGAAGTAATGGGATCCAACGGTTCTTCTTCCATGGGCTCTGCTTGTGGCGGATGTCTGGCCCTGATGGATGCGGGTGTTCCGCTGAAAGCTCCAGTTGCCGGTATTTCTGTTGGTCTGTTCACAGACGGCGAAGCCAAGTCGGTTCAGGTCATCGATATCCTCGGTGTGGAAGATCACTGCGGCGACATGGACTTCAAAGTGGTGGGTACCCGTAAAGGGATCACCGGCTTCCAGGTTGACCTGAAAGTACACGGTATGGACTGGGATCAGGTTGCTGAAGCCTTCGAAATTGCCCGTAAAGGCCGTTGCGACATCCTCGACCAGATGGAAACCGTTATTGCTTCCCCGCGTGAAGAACTTGCGGCAACTGCTCCGCGTATCACCACGGTTAAGATCGATCCGGAAAAGATCGGTGCACTGATTGGACCGGGCGGAAAACACATCCGCGCGATCACCGACAGCACCGGCGCTCAGATCGACATTCAGGAAGACGGCACCGTGAATATCTTCGCGGTGGACGCTGAAGCCATGGATGCGGCGATCCGCGAAGTAAACGCGCTGACTGCTGAAATCGAAATCGGAACAACTTATCAAGGTAAAGTGATTGCGGTTAAGGACTTCGGTGCATTCGTTGAATGTATGCCGGGCAAAGAAGGTCTGGTTCACATCTCCGAAATGGCGAACGAGCGTATCGACTCTGTTGATGCGATCTGCAAGCCGGGCGATGCGATGACGGTCAAGTGTATCGACATCGACAACCAGGGCCGCGTACGTCTCAGCCGCAAAGCTGCGCTGAACGATGCCGCTGCTGAAGCCGGCGAATAAGTTCCAATCCCTGGAACTGCAAAAAGGCGTCCTTCGGGGCGCCTTTTTTATGTTTGGTTGCGGTTGGAAAGATCGGGTTGGAAAGATATGGTTCGGGTATGAAAAATATCGGTGTCATTGTAAATACGAAGCGCCCGCGGGCGGATCATGTGCTGAGCGAGCTCCGCCGCCTGGCAGAGGGGCACGGGTTTAAGCTGTTTGCTGAAGCGGCTGAAATGGCTGCAACACTGGGTGCAGAGCACCTGCCGGTTTGCAGATTCGGGAAAAAGGTGGATATGGTTTTGGCGCTGGGAGGCGACGGTACGGTGCTTTACACCGCGCGTGCGCTGCATGGATCCGATGTTCCGATCATGGGTATCAATCTGGGCAGTCTCGGTTTTCTCACGAGTGTGAGCGATTCGGAAATTTCCCAAGCGCTGGAAAGCATTGCCAATAAAACCTATAAGGTTTCTGAGCGCGATGTGGCCGATTGCAGTATTTATCGCGGAAATGCACAGGTGGGGAGCGAGCATTCGCTGAACGACATTGTGCTGGGCTGGGGGGCTTCATCGCGCATCGTTACGCTGAAGCTGACTGTGGACGACGAACTGGTCGGTTCATTTATGTGTGATGGCATGATGGTTTCGACGCCGACTGGCAGTACCGGCCATTCGCTTTCAGCCGGTGGACCGATTGTGCATCCGGGCGTCGGCGGTTTCGGCATTAATGTCATCTGTCCGCATACGCTCAGTTCACGTCCGTTGATTGTGCCGAACGAAAGCCTGATCGAGATTGAAGTGGTCCAGGCCGCCAAAGAGCTGATTCTTTCCATCGATGGCCAGGATGAATACAAGGTGGAGCGGGGCGACCGGATTGAAATCCGGCGCAGTCCACACCGGACCCGGTTCCTCCAGTTTCAGGATCACAGTTATTTTTCGGTGCTTGCTCAAAAGCTTCATTGGCGTGGTTCTTCTTTGTAAAAAACCGGCCTTTTTCCAAACATTGGAAAGTAATCGATAATTTGGCATTGAATTGCTTAATTAACCGCTGTATTCATTTCGCTTCAATTCACGCACAGTTGTGTGCGTGTTTTAATTTTCATCGAAACGGAGTGGTAATAAATGGATCCTGTCTTACTTGCGCGGGTACAATTCGCGCTGACGATCATGTTTCACTATATCTTCCCGCCCATGACCATTGGTCTGGGCTGGATGATCTTTATGTACAATACGCGGTATCAGGAAAACGGGAACCCGCTTTTCCGGCAGCTGGCGCAGTTTTGGACGAAGATTTTTGCAATCACCTTTGTGATCGGTGTCGCTACCGGGATCACCATGGAGTTCCAGTTTGGAACCAACTGGGCCGGATATTCCCGCTTTGTGGGCGATATCTTCGGTGCGCCGCTGGCGGCTGAAGGGGTGTTTGCCTTCTTCCTGGAATCCAGCTTCCTCGGTATCCTGCTTTACGGTCGTAAACGGGTGTCCCAGAAAATGTACTGGTTCTCCAGTTTCATGGTGGCGCTGGGTGCCACGATGTCGGCATTCTGGATTGTCGTGGCCAACTCCTGGCAGCAGACGCCGGCTGGTTATGAAGTGGTTACCGAAATGGTGAACGGAGTTGAAGTACAGAAAGCCGTGTTGGTTAACTTCTGGGAAGCCGTTTTCAATCCGTCCACATTGCCGCGCTACTCGCACGTAATCACCGGAGCGTTGACCGTTGGTGTGTTCTTTATTCTCGGGACCTCGGCCTGGCAGATTCTGAAAGGGCGCAACACCGAGTTTTTCCGCATGTCGATGCGTACCGCCATTATTCCATGCTTTGCTGTGATTATGCTGACTATGGTGGTGGGGCATAAACACGGGCATCAGGTGGCCGAAACCCAACCGGCCAAGCTGGCCGCATTTGAAGGTATCTGGGAAACCCAGACTCATGCCCCGCTCATGCTGTTTGGCCTGCCGGATCAGGAAGGGGAAAAAAACCACTTCGCCATTCAGGTGCCGGGTATGGTGAGCCTGATGGTGGGCGGTAAGTTTGATACCGAAATTCAGGGGCTGAAAGACTTCCCGCCGGAAGATCGCCCGCCGGTGGCCATTGCATTCTGGTCGTTCCATCTCATGTTCTACATGGGCATGTGGATGGCATTAATTGCTTTCATTGGCGTTATCTTCTGGCTGAACAAAAAACTGCTGGATCACCGCGTCTATCTCAAGCTATGCGCTTTCACGGTGCCGATTCCGTTCCTCGCCAACGAGGTGGGCTGGGTGGCTGCCGAAGTGGGGCGCCAACCGTGGGTGGTGTATAATCTGCTCCGCACGCAGGATGCCATTTCCAAAGCGGTGCCGGCTGGTCAGGTATTGGCGTCCATCATTATGTTCTCTCTGATGTATGCCTTGTTATTCGGACTGTGGATTTATCTGCTTAAAAACCAGTTCCGCAAGGGGCCTGAATCGATTGAATCACTAGAAGCGGAGGCCAAATAATCATGGAAGCACTACAAATTACCTGGTTCCTGCTCATCGGTATTCTCATTATCGGATATGCCATTCTGGATGGCTTCGACCTTGGTGTCGGATTCTGGCATCTGTTTGCAAAGAAAAAAGGAGAACGCACGGCCTTCATTCATTCCATCGAGCCGTTCTGGGACGGCAATGAGGTTTGGCTGCTGACGGCTGGCGGCGCTCTGTTTGCCGCCTTCCCTCCGGTTTATGCAACGGTTTTCAGTGGCTTCTACCTGGCCATGATGCTGGTGTTGTTGGGGTTGATCTTCCGCGCGGTGGGGATTGAGTTCCGCAATAAGATTGAAAACGAAAAATGGGTGAAGGCGTGGGATATTGCATTCTCGTTCGGCTCCATTTTGCCTACTGTTTTATACGGTGTGGCCATCGGTAACGTGCTCCAGGGATTGGAGCTGAATGCGATCGGCGACTATACGGGAGGCTTCTTTGCGCTGCTCAACCCGTTTGCTTTGTTCTGCGGAATCGTCGGACTGACCATGTTTGCGCATCACGGAGCACTGTACCTTTCCATGAAACTGGATGGAGACATTGCCCAGAATGCTCAGAAGTGGGCGCAGAAAGCCTGGTATGCATTCCTGTTTACCCTGATGCCGACTCTCGCCTATGGCGTAAAGTTTTGCATTAGCGGCGATTATCGGTTCCTTCCGATGATCTTCATTGTGCTGACGCTGGTGGTGAACTCAGCATCGTTCATGTTCAACAAAAAGGGTAAAGCGCAGGCGGCCTTTATTGCATCGAGCGTGACGATTGCCTGTCTGATGTTGGCTGTGGCTACAGCGCTGTTCCCGAATGTGGTGCCATGCACGAATAATCCGGAGTGGGGACTTACTGTTTTCAATTCTTCCTCTTCGCAGCTGACTCTGCTTTCGATGCTGATCATCGCGCTGATCGGTATGCCGATTGTGCTGGGATACACGGTTTTCATTCATCGTGTTTTTAAGGATAAGGTTAAAGTAGATAATAAATAGATTCGGCATTTTCGCGGCGGGTGCTATCTTTTCCGCCGCATGAAAAAGGTGCTGAACAAAGTGAAAATGAGGCTTCCGGCAATTCTGTTGCTGGCGGCCTCGTTCTTTTTCTGGGAAAACTACGATCCGTGCCGGCCGTACGGTCCTGTGTTGTTTGATTCGGCTCAGCTTGCGGATGCGGCTATGGTCGAGGGGGATTGTTCGGAAATCGATTCTGTTCTCACGCTGACTCGGCCGCCGGGCGGAACCGTTCCTTCGGTCGTTTTCAACCTTCCCGATGTTTCCAGCCATCGGATTCTTCGTCTGCAAGGCCGGATGCGAGTAAAGGACGTGGTCCCGGGAAACGATGATTTTCAAGGAGCGCGGCTGAAGTTCGTTAAACGCAATAAGAAGGGGCGGCCTACCGGCAGTGATGAAGAGCAGATCTATGGGGCCGGCTCATTTGATTGGAAGACCTTTCGAACCGACACCTATTTGCATCGCCGCATAAAGCAGGTTGATATTTTGCTGACTCAGCAGGGGCAGAGCGGAACGGTTCAGTTCGATTCCATTGAAGTGCGCCCGGTCCGGCTGAAAGGTCGAACGCATTGGTTTAAGATCGCATTCGGTATAGTGTGGGTCATTTTCGGAGTAATCTATTATCCGCGCTGCCGCCTTCACACGCGTAAGCTCCGGCACCTGATTCTGCTGAATGTGCTTCTGATCCTGGTGGGCGTTCTCTTGCCGACCCGCTTCTTTCAGTACGGGATTCCCGCGATAAAAAAGATGATTCCTTTTGTGCAGGTAGAGGGGCATTCTGTAAGTGAACCGTTTATTGCCGCCGGCGTCGGCTTTGATCTTCCTGCACATTTTCAGCTGACCGTTGCCCAGTCGTACGGGCACTTTATTCTGTTCGGATCGCTTTGTTTTCTGGTGCTGCTTTCGGGGGCGCTGGAGGGGCAGCCTAAGTGGTACTATTTTAAGGTGGCATTTGATGTACTCCTGTTCGGAGCCGTTACTGAGTCGTTGCAATACCTCACGCCCGACCGAACGGTCGATATGGCCGACCTGTATTGCAATGCCTATGGCATGCTGACAGCAATGGTTTTATTTATTATCTTCAAATCCCTTTGGAGGGGTCCTGTTCAGTGGATCGATGGAAAGACAAGTTGAAGCTTAGAGCTCCGGCGGTTCTGTTGCTTATGATCAGTCTGCTTTTCTGGGGCTTTTACGATCCCTATGAGCAGATCGGTCCTGCATTGCTAGAGGCTCCGACGCTTGCTGATGCGCTGCGGGTGCGGGGCGATGTTGCTGAAGCGAATGGCGAATTTGTATTGCGGGTTCCGGAGGGGGGAAAAACGGCGGATCTTCGGTTCAAACTCGATGGAGCTGTTGAATTTTCTACGATTCGGCTGATTGGAAGCATCCGGACCGATCAGGTCGTTGAGGGGAAGTATTCGTGGAACAGTGCCCGGCTGTTGCTGATTCAACGGGATGCTGAGGGTAAGTGGATTCCCGGCAAACACAGTCTGCTTTCCAAAGACGGAACCGTGCCCTGGACGGCACAGGTGCGGCAGTTTGATCTGGATCCGAATGCGGCTTCGGCTGAAGTGGTGATCAGCCAGACCGGGAAATCAGGGACAGCCTGGTTTAAAGAGGTGGTGGCGCTGCCTGTACAATTGAAAGCCTCGTTCTTTTGGTTCCGGATTCTTTTTGCGTCTGTCTGGCTGGTGACGGGACTGTTCTTTTTCCGGCGCTGTCGATTGGATCGGCGCAAGCTCCGCATTTTGATTCTGCTTAATGCAATGGCCATTCTTTACGGAACTCTGATGCCGGGCGATTGGATTGAAACGATATCCGAGCAGGTGAAAGAGAAGGGCTCGGAAATGATCCGAAAATCTGAAGATCCAAAAGTGGGCGCTCAGGATCAATCGATTGCAAAGAAAAAAGCGTCCCCAGTCTCCGGGACGGAAACAAAGAAGATCGGACAGTTCGGTACGGTCGTTGGCACCGCACATAAGCTTGGACACTTTGGGCTGTTTGCTTCGCTCTGCTTCCTGGTCTATTGTTCGGCGTGGCTTGAAAAGCAGCATCCGGTTTATTATTTCAAAGTTGCATTCGACATCCTGTTGTTTGCCGCAATCAGCGAATCGCTTCAATATCTCACGAGTGACCGCACGCCCGGGTTGTTGGATTGGCGTACGGATGTCTATGGAATGTGCCTGGCCTTCATTCTTTTTCTTATGTTCCAACTCATTATCAAAGTTTGGAAAGAGTGTAAGAGGCGTTTAGGCGTTTGACTTGTCCTCGGCCGGTTCCTAATATCACTGTATTTAAGAACGTGGGTAGCACGCAGGAGTTTTTTATGAAGATTCGTTGGTATATTTCCGGGCTGACCGTTGGTGGTCTGCTGGTATTGAATGGCTGCAGTTCCTTGCCATCCGTTGGGCCCGATTATGAAAAACCTGAAGTGGAGGCTCCGGATGCCTGGCACGAAGCGGTGCAGGACGAATTTAAGACCGGTGAACCCGACCTGCAAACCTGGTGGACCATCTTTAATGATCCAACCCTCAATATGCTCATTGAACGGGCTTCCACGAATAACCTGAATCTTAAAACGGCCGTTGCACGCATTGAGCAGGCCGCTGCATTACGCGGCGTGAGCGCCAGCCAATGGTGGCCGGAACTCGGTGCGGGAGCTGCCGCCAGTGTGGTCAGGACTACGCAGGCTCAGACCCCGGCCGGAACTGACCGCAATGGCGAGCTCTACGACGCCGGCCTTTCCATGGCCTGGGAGCTGGATCTCTGGGGCCGGGTGCGCCGTTCCGTTGAATCGGCCGATGCCTCGCTGCAGGCTTCGGTGGAAAACTATCGGGACATTCTGGTGGTGCTGTATTCTGATATTGCCTTTAACTACATCAACGTACGTACCCTGCAGGAGCGGATCCACTTTGCGCAAAACAACCTGGGTGCACAGAACGAAACCATGGAGCTTACGCAGAACCGCTTCGATTCCGGCCTGGTTCCGGCATTGGATGTTTCGCAATCTCAACTGAATCTTTCCCGTACAAAGTCGGTCATTCCGCCGCTTAAACAGGATCTGGTGGAGGCCATCAACCGCTTGAGCGTACTGATGGGCGAAATGCCGTATGCGCTTTACAAAGAGCTGGAAGTCAAAAAGCCTATTCCAGCCGCGGCCGGTGATTTGGTGGTCGGTGTTCCGGCGGACCTGATTCGTCAGCGTCCGGACGTACGCCGTGCGGAACGTGAGCTTGCATCGCAACATGCACTCATTGGTGCAACCAAAGCTGAGCTCTACCCAACGCTGACGCTGCCCGGAACCCTGGCCGTTCAATCGTCGGGCGGCGACCTGTTTACCGGAGCAAACTCCTATTACAGTTTCGGGCCTCAGCTCAAATGGAGTATTTTTAACGGCAAACGAATCCGCAGTCAGGTGAATGCGGAAGAAGCTGCCACCAAGGCGGCCCTTTACACCTATGAACAGGCGCTGTTGCTGGCACTGGAGGAAGTTGAAGGCCAGATGTCGGCCTACGCCAATGAAACGGACCGCGTTGAATCGTTGATCGTGGCTGCTGAATCTGCACAGAAGTCGGTTGAGCTGGTAACCGAGCTCTACACCTCGGGCCTGACCGATTTCCAGAATGTGCTCAATATGGAACAGGCCCTGTTGGATCAGCAGGATCAGCTGGCCCTGAGCAAAGGAATGATCAGCGCCTATCTGGTCGGAGTTTATCGCTCGCTCGGTGGTGGATGGGATATGTCAGCCGCGGGAGAATAATTCCAGTGCGCCCGTTTATTGAGGCTTTTGTGAAAGGCCGCTTCAGTCTGTTGCTTTTCATGATCGTGGCCATGTTTTTCGTGGTTCCGTTGGTCGGAAAAGATCAGGGTGTAATTGATGAAGTATTCGGCTGGTTCAGCATCGCGGTGCTCGTCAGCTGCCTTCGGGCCATTGCCCGAACCCGCGGCTATTTCATCTTCATGACGGCATTAACCGTTTTGAATGTGATCCTGAGCGGATCTGAAATCGTGGTGAAGGATGAATCGCACGGTTTCCTGATGGCCGTGCTGGGCTTTAAAATCATTTACTTCATTCTGGTTTTCCTGGGCATCATGCGGTTTGTACTGAACCGGGATGCAGTCGATGGGGACAAGATCTGCGGTGCAATTGCCGCCTATCTTCTGATGGGAATGATCTGGTCATTCATATATACCGCTTTCTTTCACATAAACCCGGCCAGTATTTCGGTTCCGGAGGCGTGGCTGAGTTCCGATACGATTAACAGCTATTGGTCGATCTATTTCAGTTTCACGACTTTAACGACTCTGGGGTATGGGGATGTCACGCCGCAGACGCCGCTCACACAGTCCTATGCCGTGATGCAGGCTGCCATCGGGCAGATTTTTCTTGCGGTCATTGTTGCCCGCCTGATTGCTCTGCATATTTCGTACGAGCGGCAGTAATCAAGGGTGCTCTTCCGGGGACGGCGCCTTTTCAGGAAGCGAATCCACGTCAACGGTGTCCATCCATCGCTTGAGGCCCTGCCACCCGTTGAAGCCCATCAGGTTGTTCACATAGCGGTATCCGTCGCCGTAGTCCGGGTCTTTGCAGGTTTCGATACTGTCGAGCGAATCGGGATAGTTTCTGCGCCGGCAGTATTCGGCCGCCGCCTGCTGGCAGATGCCTTCGTGAACCCAGAGCGGCGCTTTTTCCAGCCGGGGGAAATGTTCATGCATCAGGTCGTGCATCAGTTCATGCGTTGCGGCAACCCGGAAGGTTTCATCGTGCAGGTGATCAATAATGTAGATGGTTTCTTTCGACTGTTCCGGGCTGCTTTTCCAGGCCCCGAAAATGCCGCGTTTAATCAGCATGGTCTGCCGGCTGTACAGCCCGCGGATGGATACCGGGGAATCACTTTTACGCAAGTCGCCGGAAAGTTTATTCATTTCATCGCGGTCGACCAGCTTGAGTTCGGGGATCGATTGAATCTGCAGGCCGGTCCAGGCTTCCAGTTGCCGCCGTGCGATGTCGTAATGTTTCAGTGCCATCTCCTGGGTTGATACCTCCCAGCGACGGCAGGTGTGGCACAGGATCCTTCCGTCGCTGAGTTCGGTTGGATGAGCCGCAGGCAGGCCGCAGGAGAAACAGGTGGGGCTGTTGTTTATGCATTGTTCGCAGTAGTTATGCCGGGTAATGCTATAGCCTTCATGAATGGCTCCTCCGCAGATTTCGCACCGGGGCAGGGTGGTATTGAAACATTTCTGACTGCAGTAGATTTTTCCATCAGACTCAATGTATTTCCCGCGGATGACCTTTTCGCATTTGCAGCACAGTGGGCGGAACTCATCCACGCAGGCTTCCGAGCAGCATTTATAGCCCTCATAATTCCAGTATTTCTGCGGGAGTACACGGTCGCAGAAATCGCAGCGCTCTTCGCGCTGCCGAGCCTGCACCATCACCGCACCAAGAAGGGCAACGGTAAATATTCGCCTGGAAAATGAAAATGACACGTTTTGAATGCTATGCAAAAAGGCTCGGAACTCAATCTCTAAAGCGTTCTTTTAGCGCGGATTACTGGATATACGCTGAATGAATACCTCTTTTTAGTTCCAATGGTTGGAAAAACGGGCATAGAATCTTTTCAACCATTGGAAAGGCAGAAATATGGCAGATAAACAGATTATGGTGATTTCAGTAATGGATCGCGACCGACCGGGCATTGTGGCCGAAGTAACCGAAGGAATCAGCGCGCTGGGTGGTAACCTGGCCGATTTGCGCGAATCGGTATTGTGCGGCTATTTTACAATGATTCTGGTGGCCAGTTTCCCGCAAGAGATCTCGGCGGAAACGGTTGAGCGGACCATGGCCGAAGAAACGGCATCGCGCGTTTCGGTACAGCTGGCCGAAGGGTCGCTCACCGAAAACAGCTCTTCGGAGGATGTTTATGTGCTCTCCGCCGTCGGGCGCGACCGGGTGGGGCTGGTGGCGTTGGTATCGCGCTTCTGCTGCGAACGGGGCGTTAATATTATCGACCTTGCATCCCATGTGGATGCGGATCAATACACTATGATGCTGCAGGTCGACCTTTCCGGCATCCAATCTCTGGAAGATTTTAAAGCGGAGCTTTCCGGCTTCGGGAACGACAGCGGCCTGAAACTGGTGCTTCAGCACAACGATATTTTCAGAGCAACGAATGAGATTTAGGGGCTAGGCATGAGGCACCAGGCACGAGGGGGTGTGATGAACAGCACTCGTGCCTGGTGCCTAATGCCTCTTACCTGCGACAAAGGAGCAAAACATGATTCGATCCGACCAGATTCTAAAAACCGTTGAAATGATCCAGAAGGAAAATCTGGATGTCCGTGCTGTCACCATGGGCATCTGCCTGCTGGACTGCCGCACCGGCGATGCCGAATCCACCGCGCAGAATATCGGCGACAAAATTAAACTGCTCGCAGGCAGTTTTGTGGAAACCTGCGACCGCATCGGCGGCAAGTATGGCGTGCCGGTGGTGAACAAACGTATTTCAGTTACGCCGATCGCCCACGTGGGCGCCGGTTTTTCCCGCGAAGGGTTTGTGCTGCTGGCCAAAGCGCTTGATCAGGCCGCCACCGAAGTCGGCATCGACATTATCGGCGGCTACTCGGCCAACGTCGAGAAGGGGATTAATCAGGGCGATTTAAACCTGATCAAATCCATTCCAGAGGCGCTGGCCACAACGTCCCGCGTATGTTCATCCATCAATGCCGGCTCCACGCGGCACGGTCTGAATATGGATGCCGTGGCTATGCTGGGCAAAACCGTGCAGGCAGCTGCCGCCGAAACAAAAGAGACCAATGGGTTCGGCGCCGCAAAACTGGTTATCTTTGCCAATCAGCCGGGCGATAATCCTTTTATGGCCGGTGCCATTCACGGCCTCGGCGAGGCCGAGGCCGTCATCAACGTCGGTGTCAGCGGGCCGGGGGTGATTGCCCGTGCGTTGGAACGGAAAATTGAAGTCGAAGGTGCGGAAAACCTCGGGCTCGATGATCTGGCTGAAGAGATCAAGCAGGCCACCTTCCGCGTGACCCGCTGCGGGGAACTGATCGGGCGTCAGGTGGCCGAAGAACTCGGGCTGCCGTTTGGTGTGGTCGATCTCTCCCTGGCTCCTACGCCGTTAGTGGGCGATTCTGTGGGCGAAATCCTGAACATTCTCGGCGTGGACGATGTCGGGGCTCCCGGTTCCACCGCCATTGTCGCCATGCTCAACGATGCGGTTAAAAAGGGAGGCTCATTTGCTTCCCAAAGTGTCGGCGGCCTGAGCGGCGCCTTTATTCCCGTGATGGAGGACTCGGTGCTGGCCGATGCCGCCGAGCGCGGATGTCTGATCCTTGAAAAGCTCGAAGCCATGACCTGCGTCTGTTCCGTTGGGCTGGATATGGTTCCGATTCCCGGCGACACTCCGCCGGAGACGATTGCCGCCATCATGGCCGACGAGTTGATGATCGGGGTGATCAATTCCAAAACCACGGCGGCCCGTTTGATTCCGGTTCCGGGAAAAGCGGCCGGCGATTTTGTTTCGTTCGGCGGCCTTTTTGGCGAAAGTGTGGTGCTTCCGGTCCGCAATACCGGAAAGTCGGCGCGGTTTGTCAACTTCGGCGGACGCATCCCGGCTCCGATCCACAGCCTGAAAAACTAAAACCGCAGCCCTTGAGGCCGTCAGCAGAAGGGAGAGGCCATGAAGAAATCAGTCTTATTGTTGATGTTCATCCTGTGTTTCGGCGTTTGGGCCATTGTGGTGGATAACCTGATTGTTCCCTCACCGCATATGCTTGAGGTTGAAAAGGGCCGGTTTGCTGAGTTTACAGTTAAGGAGCGGAAATTCGACGGACGGGTCGATCTGCTGAAAGACAAGCTTTTGATTGCCGCGGAAGTGGAGGGCAAAAATCGCTATTTCATGCTCGATCGTACTGGGATGTTCGAGACCGCGTTGAGGTTGATTCCTGAAGGCACTGAAATTGAACTTCGCTACAGCCGGAGCTTTCCCAAATTCTGGCAGCGGACCCTGTATGAAATCCGGGTCATCGGTTTTCCGGTCATCAGCTATACCGACGACTACCTCAAGCAGGAACAGGCGTTTATTTATAAATTCACTGGCGCAATAGGAGGTCTGTTCCTCTTGCTCTGCTACCTTGGATTGATGAAAAAAAACCGCCGGAAAAAATAGTTCCAATGGTTGGAAGAGGATCTTTCCAACGATCCGCCTTGAACGAAATTGTTCGGATGGAATCTAAACAGCCATTAACAGCTGAGGTTTAATCATGAAAAAGCGCTGGCTTGTAATAGGAGCAATGGTTTCTGCGTCGTTGGTATCGGCGGGGCCAAAGGAGACACAGATGGATAAGGGAATATTTGCGGCAGGTTGTTTCTGGGGCGTGGAGGCTCTCTTTGAAGAGCTCGATGGCGTGCAGTCCGCCACATCCGGTTATATCGGCGGGCACACGGACAATCCCACTTATAAGGATATCTGTTACAAGGATACGGGCCATGCCGAGGCGGTTGAAGTGGTGTACGATCCCGACAAGGTTTCGTTTGAAGATCTGTGTTTATACTTTTGGCGGCTCCACGACCCGACCACCATGAACCGGCAGGGGCCGGACCGGGGATCGCAATACCGGTCCGCCATTTTTTATCTGAATGATGAGCAGAAACAGATCGCTGAAAAGGTGAAGCCGGAAGCCCAGAAAAAATGGAAGAAGCCGATTGTTACGGAAATTACAAAGGCCTCCAAATTCTATCGGGCGGAGGAGTACCATCAGGACTATTTCAAGAAACACGGGCCCCATGGCTGTCATTACCTGAGGGATTAGCCGAAATTCGGGAATAGAACCACGGATACACGCGGATGGACACTGATGTTCAACAAGTTATGAAACTGGTTCCGCCCACCTTCAGGAGTAGGCTCCAATTTTCCGCACCCTGCTCTGCTATCCGTGGTTCATTTCTGCTTCTAGGATTCGTCCAGAGCCTGTGCATTAAGAGTATGATTAAACTTAATCCTCTGACTGAGTTTGGCTTCAGTCCGGCGCACACTTCCAGACGCACCACCATTTTTTTTCGGTCTTTTGGATGACATCGCGGTTCAGCTCTTCGAGGGCGTCGTTGAAGGTGGAGAGGTCGAAGGTGGCGGCTTTCTGGCGCTTGTTGATCCGGACCCCTTTGATTTTGATGCGGAGGTTATGTTTCCCGCCTTTCCCTTTGCGCAATTCCTTCTTCAGGCTGCCGAAAACGGAGCCATAGTGGCGGATCAGGTGTTTGAGCGATTTAAGTGTGCAGACGTAGGCCCCGCACGATTCACATTTCTGGAGGCTGATGCGGCCTTTTTCAAACGTCGGCTTCGGAGCGGCATTGTTGCAATCAAGACATTGCAGGCCGGGCTGGATTTCCGATGATTGGAAGCCGTGCACAAATTCCGAAAGAGTGGTGCGGAAGGGCGACTGGGCAGTGGTGTAGCCGAGCATCTGGCGCATCCAGCTGTAGGCCCCTTTCAGGATCAGGTAGAGGCCGGGCAGCAGAAACCAGTAGGAGACGGCGATATCGTAGAGAGTGTGATACAGGCCGGCCACTACATAGCTTGCCAATAGCACAAACCAGCCGCCCCGGAACTTGGTGGCCCAGAAAAAGGCGAGGCCCATAACCATGCTGAAGGCAATGTGCATCGGGGTGCAGATCACCAGACGAATGGCAATCAGCGGGGAGCTCATGGGCGTGGCGGCGGCATAGAAATAGTTTTCGATCAGCGAAAATCCGAGCGCCACGCAGGCCATATAAATAAGGCCGTCGGTTGGTTCATCCATTTCTTTCCGGATAATCGGCCAGCAGAAAAACAGTGCCATCAGCTTGCCCAGCTCCTCAATGAAGCCGACGAAAAAGTAGGAGAAGGGGATGCCGTCGTGAATCGATACGCCCTGCGACTCCAGCACTTGGTAGAGAAAAAGCGAAATGATGACGGACATCAGACCGCCCCAGATCGTGACGGCCGCCATCATCCAGAAGGGTTCCGCTTCGTGGACATCATACTGCCGAAGCTTCCGAATGCTCAGCAGCCCGAACAGGAACGACAGCCCAATGAGTATCAGTTTAAGCATTTCCATAATTCCCCAGATCCGATCCGGGGATAATATGCCGCACTGAAAACGAAAATGCGCATACAAAGAGTTCCGACTTTTATAACGACTCCGCTCCGGCTTTGCGCTAAAACCGTGTTTGCGATGAACACGATCATTCAGAAGCCACGCAAGATCATCACGAAGCTGTTTCCAGAAAATGGACGTTTCCCGAATGCGGGAAAACGCTCGCTGGTGATTTACGATCAGGTGCTGAAGCTGCCCGGCCACAATGCACCCGATTTTATTGAAGCGCAGGTCAAGGCGAATGGCTGGGGCCATTGCTGGCGCTGGGGGCTCTACGACTATCACCATTACCACAGCACAGCCCATGAATGCCTCTGCATCTATTCCGGTTCGGTTCGGGTGCAGTTCGGCGGGCCCGGCGGCTGGATGGTGGATGCCTATCCGGGCGATGTGATCCTACTGCCGGCCGGGCTGACGCATAAAAACGTGCGTTGCTCCCTCGGCTTTAGAACCGTCGGGTGCTATCCGCAGGGCCAGTCGCCCGACATGATGGTGGGCAAGGCCGGGGAGCGACCCGCCGCCGACCGCAACATTGCGGCTGTTCCTCTGCCGAAACAGGATCCGATCTTTGGAAAAAGCGGCGAACTTTCCAACCATTGGAAATAGAGCGCCTTTCTGCTGATGGTAGGCAAAATGATTTTGAGCAAAATAATTATTCTGACCGAGCAGTAATCATTTTGCATATACTGTTTTGTGGGTTGGTTGAGAGGAAATACCGAATATGACGGAAAAACAGGATTACAGTCCCAGTGAAGAGCTGGCAAATGCCATCACGCACGGGATCGGTTTCTTTCTCGGTATTGCGGTGCTGGTGATTCTGGTCGTTTTTTCCAGTCTTCGGAAAAGTCCATGGGAAATCGTCAGCTGCTCCATTTATGGAACGACTTTTATTCTCCTCTATCTGGGATCCACGCTCTATCACTCGTCCCGCAAGCCGGGTGTGCGCCGGATCATGAAAATTATTGATCACTCGGCCATCTATCTGTTGATTGCCGGAACCTACACGCCCTATGCACTGGCTCCCCTGCGCGGTGCGCTGGGTTGGAGCATCTTCGGAATCATCTGGGGCTGTGCGATTATCGGGATCTTTTTCAAGGCGTTCTATACGGGCCGTTTCAAGTGGGTTTCGCTGGGCAGCTATCTATTCATGGGCTGGTTCTGTGTGATTGCCGTGAAGCCGCTGTTTGAGTCGCTCTCCACAACGGGATTCGTTTTTTTTGCAACCGGTGGTCTGTGCTACACGGTCGGCGCGGTGTTCTATGCCTGGAAATCACTCAAATGGTCGCATGCCGTCTGGCATCTGTTCGTGCTCGCCGGCAGCCTCTGCCACTTTTTCAGCATCCTTTTCGGGATTGCGCTCTAGGTGCATAGGCTGGAAATTGCGAAAAAATTCCAGTTTGATTTTAAAAACAACTTCAGCGGCATACACAAAAAATGAATAAAAAGTTGTTATAATATAATGCATACAATAACTATATGTTTTCAGTATTTGACGATTATTGGGTATGGGGAAGTTTTATGAGAAAATTTATTGTGGCAGGTTTGATTGGGCTTGCAGTAACCGGTCATGCAGATACGGTTCAGCAGATTGGGACCTATAGCGGGTGGAGTGCGGTAAACTGGAATCCCATCGTGGCACTCAATGATGGGGTTGATGGTGGAGCCCAACTGGATTTTGTAGGGGATGCCGGAAATCCCGGAGCGTATTGGGGAGTGAATGACGGATATGTTTTTTTCCGCATGCGACTGAATGTCGCTACAGTTGATTCTTCAACTTTTTCAGATTCACATTTTGTCCTTTTTGATGTCGCGGGCTATGGATTGGATTCCGGGGCTCCCGATTTCGGATTTGTTTGGGATAGCAAATCAGCAAAGCCTCTTTCTCACGGTCTTGAGATGTCGATTCTGAGTGTGAGCGGAACCGATTGGAAAGACATTAAGATGGACGATATTGATCTCGATGCTGCCAAAAAAGGGACGAATGATATTAATGGTGACGGGCGGGATACCGATGGCTACGTTCAAACCTCAGATGGTCAGGTGACTGATACATTTGGCGAAACGACCTATCTGGATTATGCCGTATCGTTAAGCTATTTAGAAACCCATGTTTCTGATTTCTTATCGGGAGATGTGAAGGTTCAATTTGCTTCGATCGCAAATTCAACCGATCACAATGCGTTGAGTGCTGATATTGCGGGCGGAGCTTCGCCTGATTCTTTGGTGACTTCCGGTTGGAGTGAAGCGATTGCGATTCCTGAACCGGCAACCCTTACGTTTGTGCTTTGTTTTGGCGGCGGTCTCCTCCTTTTTAAACGAAGGTTTGCTGCCTAAGCTACACTCCTTTTTGCGGCTCTTGCGTGGGTTTTAACAAACTAAAGTCTCTTCTCGCTGAACACCAAACCTATTCATCTTATCAGTTGCGCCAAGTAACATATACGATTCTTGGTCATGAATCGATTTGTGACCTCTGGAGGTCTATCTGATCGATGCGGGCCTACAAAAACGTCCAACCATTGGAAAATATTAGTGCAATCGTGGCAGGGCACAGGTAAAAACGGGGTTTTGATTCGAATATAAGGGAGTAGAGATAAATGGACGTAAAAATTGAGCGCGCATTGTTGAGCGTATCTGATAAGGCGGGAATACTGGATTTTGCCCGCAATCTGCACGATATGGACGTGGAACTGCTTTCGACAGGCGGCACGGCCAGAGCGCTGCGCGAAGCCGGGATTCCTTGTAAGGATGTTTCTGAATTCACCGGATTTCCTGAAATGCTCGATGGGCGGGTTAAAACGCTCACCCCGCAGGTTCACGCCGGCATTCTCTACATGCGCGATAACGAAGAGCACATCAAGACCATGATGGATCATGGGCTGGGTCAGATCGACCTCGTATGTGTGAATCTTTACCCTTTTGAAGAAACCATTGCCACGGAAGGTGTAACGCTTCCGGAAGCCATTGAGCAGATCGATATCGGCGGTCCGACCATGATTCGCTCTGCCGCAAAGAATATGAAGTATGTCACCGTGGTCACCGACCCGGCCGACTACGCGCAGGTGATCGACGAAATGAAATCCAATTCCGGCGCCACCACCGAGCCGTTCCGTTTTGTCCTCGGTCAGAAAGTCTACGCCCGTGCGGCGGAATACAACGCAGCCATCGCAACCTACCTCGCCGAACAGGTGGCTGAGAAGAATCTCTCCAAGCCGTTTGTGAAAGCCTACTCCGATGGCACCGAGCTGCGCTATGGCGAAAACTCGCACCAGAAAGCCTGGCTCTATAAAGACGCGGATTCCCGTGAGTCCACCATTGCACTGACTGAAGTGCTGCATGGTAAGGAAATGAGCTACAACAACTATGTGGATGGAGACGGCGCACTGGAAGCCGTGAAAGATCTTTCCGGTAAGCCCGGTGTTTCCGTGATCAAGCACACCAATCCCTGCGGTTATGCCACCGGCGAAACCCTCGCGGAAGCATTCGAAGCGGCCTGGGCCGGCGACCCCGTTTCTGCGTTCGGTTCCGTGATTGCCGTCACGCAGCAGGTGGATATGGAAACGGCCAAGTGCCTCGACGGCCGCTTTATCGAAGCCATCATTGCTCCAGGCTATGCCGAAGATGCGCTGGATCATCTGATGAAGAAAAAGAACCTGCGTATCCTGAAGCTGAAAAAGCCGATGGGCAAAGCCCTGCCGCAGCGCATGGTCAAGCAGATCAACGGCGGCCTGCTGGTGCAGGATCTCGATACCGAAATTCTGGAAAGCTGGAACGTGCCGACCAAAGTTCCGTTTGCAGAAAACAAAAAAGAGCTCGCACTCTTCGGTATTGCAGCCGCCAAGCACACTAAATCCAACGCCATTGTGCTGGTGCAGGAATATAAAGCCGGACAGTTCCGCGTGCTCGGAATGGGGGCGGGTCAGCCGAACCGGGTGGATGCGCTGAAAAAGCTTTCCGTTTCCAAAGCCGTTGAAAACCTGAAGATTGAAAATCCGGAAATCTCCGATGAAGAAATTCAGCAGATCATCGGCGAATGTGTATTTGTTTCCGAAGCCTTCTTCCCGTTTGCCGACAGCATCGATGCCGCCAGCGAAATGGGTGCGAAGTTTATTGTTCAGCCGGGCGGTTCTATCCGCGACGACGAAGTCGTTGATGCCTGTAACAAGTACGGAATTGCCATGGCCATGACCAACATGCGCCATTTCAAACACTAGGGTCTTTCCGGGAAACCCGGAGCAGAAGGATCGGACGGATCAGATCGATCTGTCCGATCTTTTTTGTTTAAGGGGTTGCATCGGTAGGAAATGGGCGTATAAACGCGCCTTCGTTTTGCGAAACCGATTGTTCGGATTTCGTTGATTCGGGGTTTAACTCTTGCGATGGGCGCGGGACTGACGCCCCGCTAACTGGAGAGAACCGGAACCGTTTCCGGTGTTTGGACGATGTGATCATCGTTGCTCCGCATTGTGAGAGGATAGTATGAAATTCACCGAATTGGGCCTTAGTGCCGAAACCCTTAAATCCATTGAAGTGCTTGGCTTCGAAACCCCGACCCCTATTCAGGAACAGGCCATTCCGATTCTGCTGGAAGGCACAAAGGACTTTGTCGGCCTGGCCTCGACCGGAACCGGTAAAACTGCCGCCTTCGGTCTGCCGCTGCTGGAACGCGTTGATCCGAACAATGACATGCCGCAGGGCATCATTCTTTCGCCGACCCGCGAGCTTTGTCTGCAGATTGCCGACGACCTGAAAAAATTTGCCCGTCACCAGAACGTCAAAATTACAGCGGTTTACGGCGGCTCCAACATTTCCACCCAGATCCGCGATCTGAAGCGTGGAACACAGATCATTGTGGCGACTCCCGGACGTCTGCTCGACCTCATCGAGCGCCGTGCCGCGAAGCTCGACGAGATTTCGGTTGTCGTACTCGATGAGGCCGACGAAATGCTCAACATGGGCTTTAAAGACGAACTGGATGCCATTCTTTCAAAAGCGCCGGAAAGCCGCGTGACCTGGCTGTTCTCCGCCACGATGGCGAAGGGCGTTGCCCGGATTGCCCAGAACTATCAGACCGATCCGGTTGAGGTATCGGTGGGCGGAAAAAACGAGTCCGCAAAAAATATTGAGCATTTCTGCTTTATGGTTCATGAGCGCGACCGTTATGCGGCGGTGAAACGGATCCTTGATTATCTCCCCGAAATCTATGGACTGATCTTCTGCCGTACCCGTGCGGAGACCCAGCAGGTTGCAGAAAAGCTGATGGCTGACGGCTATTCCGCCGAATCCCTGCACGGTGAGCTTTCCCAGGCACAGCGCGACTCGGTAATGCGTAAATTCCGGTCGAAGAATGTGCAGGTACTGGTGGCGACCGATGTGGCCGCCCGCGGTATCGACGTAGACGATATCACCCACGTCATTCACTATAAACTTTCCGACGAAGTGGCAGCCTACACGCACCGTTCAGGCCGTACGGCCCGTGCCGGTAAGTCAGGCGTTTCGATTGCCCTGATCAACATGCACGAACGCCGCCGTATTGCGGATCTCGAGCGCCGCAACAATATCAAAATCAAACTGGAAAAGATTCCGGATGCGAAAGCCATCTGCGAAAACCAGTTGCTGGCACTGATCCATCGTGTAGTGGAAGTGGATGTGAAAGAGGAAGAGATTGCCGACTATCTTCCGCCGGCCTACGAAGCACTTTGTCAGCTCGATAAGAAAGAGATCATCAAGCGCTTTGTGGCGGTTGAGTTCAACCACTTCCTCGACTACTACCGCAATGCAGCCGATCTGAATTCCAAGCCGGCACCGCGCCGCGAGCGTCAGCCCGGACAGCAGCGTTCGGACAACTCGAAGCGCAACAGCCGCATGCAGGCCTACGACACGAAGCGTTTTGCAATCAACGTCGGACGTGTTCATAATGTAAACGCTGGTGCTATTGTTCGTCTGGTTTGTGAAAACAGCGGAATCAAGTCTAACGCCATCGGCGCCATCGACCTCGGTCGCGACACGTCGTTCTTCGAAGTGTCGAAAGAGGCGGCCAACACCATCCGTCAAGGTATGGAAAATCTGGATCTGGACGGGCGTAAAGTCAGTGTTCGTTCCGCCAGCGGTGGGGGCGGTGGCGGTGGCCCGCGTGGCGGGCCCCGGGGCGGGGCGCGTAGCGGTGGCCAGCGCGGCGGTCGTCCGCAGCGCCGTAATCGCGACTAAGCAAACCGCATATTCTTAATTGCATTCATTCAGGCTCATGCTTTCCGGACTCCGGAAGGTTCATGAGCCTGATTTTTATTTGGGGGGGCGGGGAAATGAATTTCTTTTTAATATCTTTCGCAATAAACGGTACTCCTGTAAAAATTTCCGAATGAAAATTGGCAGGAATGGGTGTCTTACAAACATCTAACTGTATTGTAATGGATCTGGATGACCGAAACGCGGAGTATGCCCGCAACCTTAGGAGGAAATGATGAAATGGATTAAAAGTATAACCGTTCTTACTGTTCTGACCGCTACTGTATTGCAATCGGGGGCTGCCGTTGAAAAGCCGGTGGTGATGGATGAAGCCATGCTGTCGGTTACGGTGTCCGACTTCCACGGTCTGATGGACGAAGTGGGCGGGGTGGCAGCTCAGGTTTCGCCGATGATGAACGGCCCCATGATTAAAAGCATGCTCGGCATGCAGCTGGGCGATCCCGGTCTGGCTGGAATTCCTGTTGGAAGCGGCCTGTCTATTGTGGCGCTTGATATGACGAATATTTTTGCGGTGGTGGAAGTGGCTGAAGCACAGTCGGCTTCCTATATCAGCACGGCGCAGTCTAAAGGGATGATGGCGAAGTATGTTAATGGAGCCCTGATCCTGGCTTCCTCGGAAGCAGTATTGGCCAAAGGGGCGGCCAAGAGCGACGCCGTGAAAAATGTGCTGCTGGCCAAGCGTTCACCGACCTTGAAGATTGCGATGCAGCCGGTGGCCATTATGGACCGGAATAAGGAAGCCATTGATGGTTTCATGCAAATGCTCCCCGCATTGATGGGACAGAGCATGATGCAGCAACCCGGGGCAACGCTGGATTCAACGGCGAGTATTACCAAGTTGCTGGAAGGTGAGCTGCGGGTGCTGCTTTCGGTGGCTGGGCAGTGCGACAAGGTCGAAGTGATTGTCGCTCCGAAGGATGGGTCGATCAAGTTGAGCGAAACCTTTATTCCAAAGGCTGGAACTCCGCTGGCTGCATTGGTGAATGCGCCGGTGAAGGCTGAACCGAATCCCAAAATCCAGGCCGGCCTGCTGGGCGATGCCGCCATTAAATATGATTTCCACTATGCCAATGTTGATGCACTTGGAGACTTTGTTTCCTCGGAAGCGCTGAAGCTCGTTCAGGAAATGAATCTTGAGGATATCAATGTCGATGCAACCATTGCCGCCATGCAGAAATGGTTGGATATCTATGGAGGAACCGGCTGCGAAGTAGTTGATTTTGGCGAAGATGGAAAAATGAAGGTTCGTTATGTCACGGAAATCAGTAACGAAGCCAAAGCGTTGGACGCACTGAAAAGCATGTCCACTGACATGGCCCCCTTCCTGAAACTTTACGAAGAACTCGGCATTCCAATGGCCCTCGAATTCAAAGAAAATGTCCGCGAAGCGGCGGGAACGAAAGTGCACCAGTTTGTGCTGAAAATGGATTTCACCTCGATGCCGGCAGAACAGAAAGAGCAGATGGCCGGCATGGGACTGGATAATATGGTCTATGAACTGGCCATTACAGACGGTAAAATGTTCTACAGCGAGCCGGGCGCTATTGAAGGGTTGATCCAGGCTGTGAAGGCGGGTAAGTCCACCTCAAAACTCCAGGCGCGGACCGACTATCCGGCCGGCGGCTTCTACTATTTCGATCTGGATATGGGCGCATATATGGCCTTTGTCGCGATGATGATGCCGGAAGTGCCCGAAGCCGCCATGATGAAGCAGCAGATGGCCACCATGTTTGATGGCGTTCCGCCGATCACGTCGGCAGGCTTTAAGAAAGACGGTTGTGTGCAGTGGGGCATCACGATCCCCGGCGAGCTGCTGGCAAAATACGGCCAGATGATCATGATGGCCCAGATGCAGCAAATGCAGCAGGGCGGTGGCGCAGGCGGTATGTAGTCAGTAGAGGGGATATGATGAAATGCCATGAAGTTGACTATACGATACTGGGCGGCGATCTACAGACGGTAGAGGTGGAGCTCGATCCCTCCGAAACCGTGATTGCCGAAGCCGGCGCCATGAACTGGATGGACGACGGCATTTCGTTCGAAGCCAAGATGGGCGACGGTTCGCAGGCCAATGAAAGCATGTTCGGGAAGCTGTTGGGGGCCGGAAAGCGGGTGCTCACGGGCGAAAGCCTGTTCATGACCCACTTTACCAATGTGGGGCAGGGCAAAAAGTGTGTCACCTTCGGCGCGCCTTACCCGGGTAAAATCGTTGCCCTCAACATGGCCGACTGCGGTGGGGACATTCTGTGTCAGAAAGATGCATTTCTCTGTGCCGCGCTGGGAACAAAGGTTGATATTGCCTTTACGAAAAAGTTCGGTGCGGGCTTTTTCGGGGGCGAGGGTTTCATTCTTCAGCGTCTACAGGGCGACGGCATGGCCTTTATGCATGCCGGCGGAACGGTCGTGAAGAAAGAGCTGAACAACGAAGTCATCAAGGTGGATACCGGGTGCATCGTAGCCTTTGAGCCGGGAATTGACTACAGTATCGAGCGCGTCGGCCTCAAATCCGCCTTCTTCGGCGGGGAGGGGCTGTTCCTCGCCACCTTGCGCGGAACCGGCACCGTTTATCTGCAAAGCCTGCCGTTTTCGCGGCTGGCCGACCGGATTATTGCCCACGCTCCGCAGCAGGCAGGCGGCGAACGACAGGGCGAAGGTTCCGTGCTCGGCGGCCTCGGCGATCTGCTCGGTGGAAGGTAAATCTTTCCAAACCCTGGAAAATGCTCAAATCCCATCGATTCCGGCGGGATTTTTCATTTTCCCGATGTTCTTGGTTTAACCTGTCCGGCTTAACGGCTATTGTGCCCGTTTTACTTGAAAAAGAACCTGAATCGGGTGGAGTTGGACTATGATTTATCGTATTGAAATCGGTTTGAAGGATGGCGTGCCGGACGCACGTGGACGCGGTGTGATTCACCGGGCGGAGGGCGCCCTCAAGATGACCATCGGCGAATGCCGTACGCGCGACGTTTATAAAGTGGTGGCCAATATGGACTCCGACACGGCCGCAGTCGTGCAGAAAACCTTTGCCGACCCGGTTGTCGCCGAGTCCGCTATGGATCGTCTCGATGCTCCTGCATCTTTCGATTGGATGCTTGAAATCGGATTCAAACCCGGCGTGACCGACAACGTCGGCCGCACGGCCCGCGGTGCCCTGAAAGACGTCGTTGGCCGCGAACTGGAATGGGAAGAACAGGTTTACACCTGTATTCAGTATTTCCTCTCCGGCGATCTGAGCCGCGAAGACGTGGAGCACCTTGGTAAAGACCTGCTCGCCAATACCCTGATTCAAACAATCTCCGTTTTCTCCAAAGAGGAATGGTTGGCCGCCACCCCCGATATTTCCGCCCCGATCTTCGATGACCATCCCGAAATTAAAGTGAATGTTATTGAGTTGCCGGACGACGACGCAGCGCTGATGAAGATTTCATCGGAAGGCATTCTTTCGCTTTCGCTCGAAGAGATGCGCACGATCCGCGCTCACTATCTGCGCGACGACGTGAAAGCGCACCGCGCGGAACTCGACCTGCCGGAATGGCCGACCGATATCGAACTCGAATGTATTGCCCAGACCTGGTCGGAGCACTGCTCGCACAAGGTGTTTGCGGGAACGATCAACTATAAAGATGAAGAGACCGGCGAAGAGGAAACAATTCACTCGCTCTACAAAACCTACGTTAAAGCCTCTACCAAGAAGATCGAAGAGTCGATCGACTGGCTGATCTCGGTCTTCACCGACAACGCCGGCATCGTGAAATTTAACGAAGACATCCACCTTGTTTATAAAGTGGAAACCCACAACTCCCCATCGGCGCTCGATCCGTTTGGCGGTTCGATGACCGGTATCGTCGGCGTAAACCGCGACCCGCTCGGAACGGGCATGGGCGCGGCGCTCGTTTCCAATGTCTGGGGCTACTGCCTCGGTTCTCCGTTCTACGACAAAACCATTCCGGAAGGTCTGATGCATCCGCGCCGTATTCGCGACGGGGTGCACGAAGGTGTGATTGCCGGCGGCAATGAGTCCGGTATTCCTTACAGCCGTGGCTTCGAATGTTTCGACGAACGCTTCCTCGGTAAGCCGTTGGTTTATTGCGGTACGATGGGCACGATCCCGGTGACCGTTACCGGCGGCCCGTCCGAGCGTAAAGAAATTGAAATCGGCGACTGGACCGTCATGTGCGGCGGCCGAATCGGTAAAGACGGTATCCACGGTGCAACCTTCTCGTCCGAAGAGCTCCGCACCGAATCTCCGGCGCAGGCCGTGCAGATCGGCGATCCGCTGACCCAGCGTAAACTTTACGAGTTCATTCTCGAAGCCCGCGACCTCGGCCTGTTCCGCTGCATCACCGATAACGGTGCCGGCGGCATCTCCTGCTCGTTCGGCGAAATGGGTAAATATTCCGGCGGTTGCGAATGCGATCTCGCCGGTGCTCCGCTGAAATACGAAGGCCTCCAACCCTGGGAAGTGCTGGTTTCCGAAGCACAGGAACGCATGACCCTCGCCGTTCAGCCTGAAAAGCGGGAAGAATTTGAAGCACTCGCCAAGCAGCGTGATGTCGAAGTGGCCTTTATGGGCAAGTACAACGATTCCGGCTACTTTACCGTGAAACAGGACGGCAAAGTGATCGCCAGTCTCGACATGGACTTTCTCTATGAAACCGGTTGCCCGACGCTTGTCATGCCCGGCACGTGGAAAAAACCGGTTGTCCCGGCTCCGGCCGTTGAAGTGCAGACCGACTATTCTGACACGCTTGTTAAACTGATGGGCGACCTGAACATCTGCTCCCGCGAATACAAGAGCCGCATCTATGACGGCGAGGTGAAAGGCCTCTCCGTGGTGAAGCCCTTCGTCGGCGTTAATTCGGATGTTCCGTCTGATGCGACCGTGATGCGTGTTGAATACAACAACGACCGCGGCGCCGTGTTGGCGGAAGGCATCAACCCCTGGTATTCCGACATCGATACCTACGACATGACCACCTCGGTCATCGACGAAGCCGTTCGCCGTGTGGTGGCTGTGGGGGGCGACATGAACCGCATTGCGATTCTCGATAACTACTGTTGGCCGGATCCGGTTGAATCGGACAAGACGCCAGACGGTGCCTATAAAATGGCGCAGCTCGTTCGCTCCAATAAGGCGCTCTACGATCTGACTACGCTCTACAAAACGCCGGCCGTTTCAGGAAAAGATTCCTGCAAAAACGACTCCACACGGGGTGGAAAGAAAATTTCTATTCCCCCGACGCTGCTGGTTTCCTCCATCGGCCAGATCGACGACGTCAAGAAAGCGGTCACGATGCCGCTGAAAGACGCCGGCGATGTAATCTATGTGATCGGTGAAACCAAAGACGAACTCGGTGCCTCGGCCTACTACCGCAAGCTGGCGGAAGAGCAGGGCACTCCGATGAATTATGGCGGAACGATTCCGGCGGTGGATGGCGAAAAGGCCCTCAAAATTTATGCGGCCATGAACAAGGCCACGGATTCCGGATTGCTGAAATCTGCAACGTCTCCGAGTAAGGGTGGTCTGGCGGTTTCGCTGGCGCTGACGGCCATCGGTGGTCAGCTGGGTGCTGAAGTTGATCTGTCCGGTCTCGGACTGGATGCGGCGACTGCGCTCTTTTCCGAATCCAACAGCCGCTTCATTGTATCGGCTGCGCCCGAAAAGGCTGCCGAGCTCGAAGCGCTCTTCGCCGGCCTGCCGATCCGGAAGATCGGTACAGTGACCGCTGAGAAGACGCTGCGGGTCAATGGTTCAATCAACGTTGATATCGACGCACTGGTCAAACCGTTCAAGGAAACCCTGCACGGCGTTTAATTTTAAGCGTCTGCTGAAAGAGATAGACCCCGTGGCTTTCGGCTGCGGGGTTTTATTTTTGCACTGGCGGCAGGATCATCTTCTTTTGTTTGAAGTTATACCTTGCCTACGCGGAGTGGCATGAACATGATATTTTGCGAGGTTACAGCATGTGCTTAACCGTCTAATTCCCTGTTTTGACTCGATGATATGAGCATGGTTGGTGAGATAATTAAGGCGATGATTCTGGTGACCATTCTGATTGGTCTGCTGGGGCTGTTGTTTAAGCGCAGTCTGCTTTTGCGGATCCTTTCGATGGATGTCATGAGCACGGGGATTGTAAGCCTGTTTGTTTTTTATGCGGCGCATCATGGATCTCGAACGCCTACGGTTGGCTCTGAGGATTCTGCTTCCTATGCTGATCCAGTGCTTCAGGCAGTCATTCTTACGGCTATTGTAATTGGATTTTCAATTGTGGCGCTGGTTTTGGTTTCGGCGATGCATATCGCCAAGCGCTACCCGACTTTAGAAGTCGATGAGATTGAGGGCGCCCCCAAGGAGGATTCATGATCCTCTTTCTGGTTTTCGGCCCTCTTGCTGCCGGCCTGTGCTGTTTGCTGTTTCAGCGCGGATTGCGTACCATTCCCATTTTTACCTACCTCGTTTCCATGGTGATGAGCCTTTACGTGCTGGCAAGCGGAAGGTCGATGCCGTTTGAGCTGTTAGACAGCTTCGGGGTAAAGGTGTTATTTGATCAGGCTGCGGCATGGTTTATTCTGCTGAATGCCTTGGTTTCAGTGGCAGTCGCCTGGCATGAGCGCTACCGGGGACGACATCACTATTTCTTTATTCTGCTGGCTTTTCTGCATGGCTGTGTAAATGCCTGTTTTCTGAGCCATGATTTATTCAACCTGTATGTCGTCATCGAACTGACTACGATTACCGCTTTTCTGCTGATTGGCCAGGGGATGACCACTCGGCATCTATGGAATGCACTGCGGTACATTTTTCTCAGCAATGTCGGAATGTTGTTTTTCCTGCTTGGAACGCTGCTGGTGTATGAATCGTCCGGCGGGTTTTCATTTGAAGGAGTGGTTCAGGCTCCTCCCACCGCCCGGGCCATGATTATTGCCGGGTTGCTGGTGAAAGGCGGCGTATTCCTGCCGGGGCTCTGGCTGCCGAAAGCGCATGCTGAAGCAGATGCGGCTGTTTCGGCGCTGCTGTCGGGGGTGGTGGTTAATATCGGCCTGCTTCCGCTGATCCGGTTAGAGGCTTTCTCGCCGGACATTCTGTTTATTATACAGTGCATGGGAATCGGCGGCGTTTTTGCTGGATTGATCTTAGCTTTTTTTCAACGGGATCTGAAGCGTCTGCTGGCTTGTTCCACAATTTCCCAGGTAAGTTTTGTGCTGCTTGCACCGGCGGTCGGCCCGATTTATGCCTTTGCGCACGGTATTGCCAAGGCTTCGCTCTTTTTATGTGCAGGCAGTCTTCCGGAGCGGGATCTTATTCTTTTGCGGGAAAAAAAGGCGCCCCGCCCGTTGGCGTTGCCCATGGTTCTGGCAGCTCTTTCGATTGCCGGTTGTCCATTGCTGATCGGGTTTGCCGCTAAAAATCAGGTGGGCTATGCCGTGTCGGGATGGATTGAGCCGCTGATTATTCCTGCGTCTATCGGTACTGCGATTATTTTGGCGCCCGTGATTCTGATGCCGCAGCGCAGTGCGTCCTGGAAGGAATCTCCTTCATGGCAGTCACCCGTCCTGTTGGGAGCTGTGCTGTTAATATCCGGTCTTTTTTTCGGAACGTATTCTCCGGGTGTCTGGCTGAAATCGCTGACTGTTCTCGCAGCTGGACTGCTGCTTCATTCGTTTGTCTTTCGGCGGTTGATCAGGATTCAACTTCCCGGCGGATGGGAAAAGCTGGAGCATGTGGTCGGGATGATCTGCGTTGCGTTGGTCTTTCTGATATTGGGGGTCTATCTACCATGACGGGACCTGTTTTATTGGCCTTTTGTATCTGGATGCTTCTTACTGCTGAATTCTCGTGGTTAAATGCATTCATTGGTTTGGCAGGTTCGATGGTGGTCGGCCTGTTAAATCCGTATCGCTTTTCGGCCCGGCAGCTGATTCATCTTTGGGCCCGTGTTCTTATTCGACTTCCTCAAGCCCTGTGGGAAGCATTGCTGATTGTGCTGCTGCCGCATCGACATGAAAGAATAGCTGAGCAGCCCGTGGATCATCCGGAGTCCCCGTGGTCGGTCTTTTCCCAGACCTTTCTCATTACATTCACTCCGAAGTCGCTGGTCATCAGTGAGGAGCGGGATGGGCGGATGCAACTGCACACGGTAGAGCGGGAGGAGTCCGAATGAATCTGCTTCTTGTTCTGATGCTCATTTCCATCCTCTTTCCGATTGTGCGTTCCTTTCGGTGCAAAAGCATCTGGGAGCGGATGCTGTGCTATACCAGCATTTCGACCCGGTCGGCGGTGGTGCTGCTCATTGTTGCCCGCGTGAGTCATGATGCGATGATCGGCATCGTTGCTGTTGTGGTGCTTTGTGTCGGTAATTCGGGGCTGTTGCTGTTGGCGAACCTGTTGAAAACGGTGGAGAGCGAATGCGAGTAATTGCCGCAGCCATTTTAATCAGCCTGGGGATTTTGCTTTGGTTCTGGGGGGGCTTCCGTCTCATCAGTAAGCGTCGGTATCTATGGAAAATTCATGCACTGGGCATTTCAGATACGATCGGGAGCTGTTTGATTCTTGCGGGGGCACTGGTGCATTCTCTTGAAAACTGGTCTCACCTGGTATTGGCCCTAGGGTCTGTTGTGTTCTGGGGAACTGCATTCTCTATTGTGATGGCCCGTATGGGGAAGGGGTCGGGCGAGGAGGCGGATTCATGAACGATTGGGTGCTCATGATTTTTGCAGCCCTGCTGCCGCTGACGGCACTTTTTACGGTGGTACAGACGAATCCTTATTCAGCACTCTTATCCAGAGGAATTATGGGGGTCACCGCCATCATGTTCTATGCGGTCCTGGGCGCCGCGGATGTGGCGTTGACGGAAGCATTGGTCGGTACATTGCTGACGGTGATCCTGTTTGCCATAGCCGTACGGTCGTCATTGGTGATGCGGGTTGGTATGCTGGGGGCAGCCGAATGCCCGACGAATGATTTTCTGCTTCATCGCTTCTGCAAAATAAAGAAACTGAGTCTGCGGTGGACTGTATTCGCGAGCGAAAAGGAGCTGGTTGCTGCATTTAAAGCCGGAAAGGTGGATGCGGTATACATCACCTTTAATCAGGTGCCGTCTCTGGCGAGATACTTCCCTGAGAATCTGGACCATGATCACAAACGTACGCTGTTGGCGGAACATTGCCGTTGGCATGAGCGAAAGATTCATGAGTTATTTGAAGGCGAGCTGGTGGACCGATTGGAGTATCTGAAATGAAGAAATTCCCGGTCATGCGCTGGATATACGTGATATTATTCTCACTGATATTTATCCGGCTTGCGCTGTTGCCGAAAACCGGTGGGGCCATGGAGGAAGGCATTGCGGAGCGGATCGCCATCGAGGCGCATATTCCGAACAGTGTTTCCGGAATTCTGCTTAGAAATCGACTCTATGATACAGTGTTTGAGGTATTTGTTTTCACGTTGGCCGTGCTGGGGGTTCAGTATGCTTTCTCTCTGCACCGGACAGAGAAACATGTACAGTATATGCGTGATGAAACGATGGTGATTCTTGCCCGAATTGCGGCAATGGTTTCCGGGTTGGTATTTCTGGAGCTGGCCGTGCGGGGGCACCTAGCGCCCGGTGGCGGCTTTGCTGCAGGAGTCGCCGGCGGATCCGCTATAGGTCTGGTTGCGCTGACGATGAATATTCATGAGCTCTATGATGTGTATCAGCGCAAACACATTGCCTCTGTTGAGAAGACCATTGTCCTGTTGATTGTATGCGCGGCGGTGGCTTTTATGCTATTTCCAGGCAGCTCTTTAGCCGGTCAGCCAACCAGCAGCTTTGCAATCCCGCTTTTAAATGTGCTGATTGCCGCCAAGGTAGCGATCGGCTCCTGGACGATTGTGCTCCTGTTTATCCGGCATCGGGGACTGCTGTAGCATGATTAGAGAGCGATTGAGTTTCTGAATTCTACCCGCTCTTTAGTTCCGGCAGGAAAAGGCATCTTCCAGCAGTTCATCCACGGGAATGGTGCCTTCTTTGGATTGGCCATAGGAGCGGAGTCCCTTGAGCTGCATCTGCAGAAAGCGGGGAACTATGTGGAATACGACATTAACGGCGACCATAAATATAACCCGACCGGCTTGCTTCGCATCCATCTGAAAGACGGACATTCGCAGCTGGGACCGTCCGATGGCGCGGCTCCGCTGTTCAGCGGCGAAGGGGGTAGCCATCCAGACCCTGGAAGAATCAGCGGACGTCGTCTGCTTCAAAGTCGTCTATCCGGACCTTACTCAGACCATCACCGTCGAAGATGTCGTGAAGAATGTAGATGGCATTCGCGTCTCCTTCCCGATGCTGGTATTCGACGGCAAAGATCGCACGCAGATTGACCTGAAAAACAACCAACTCAATCTGGAGCTTAACGGCAAGGGGGTAACCTTCACCGTCCTCGATCCGGCCGGCCTGCAGCTGAAACGCTCCGGCGTAGAGCTGAACCACCGCAACGGCATGGTGGAGGAAGTCTCCGCCGAAGCGTCCGGGAAGCGCATGGTTTATAGAATATCCGGGGAGTGATCCCTCGCAGAGGCGCAGAGCATATTAAGTTTGGGTATTTCAAGGGAGACTTTGGGAAACGACACGGTTCAAATGATGATGAACGGAAACGACTCCGACAAAAGGCACATTGCTTAGGTTGGATTACTAGATTACGGGATGGACCCTTTCGCCAGATCTTGCGTAGAGCGCGACTACCGAGTGTGCGCCTATTTACCACAAAGGGCACAAAAGACACAGAATTCCAGACATTGGAACCTGCATGGATTTAAGCACAGGGCTGCGCATTGCTTTCCAATAATTGGAAGTTTTTAGACACAAAGATCAAAGGACTGCCCTCTTTTTCTGACCCCTTTTGTACTCGGCTTAGTTTCTCTTGATGTTTCTTATCCTGTATTTCCTATAAAGCGATGAAAGGTTGTAATTATGAGAATGCATAAGATATGCTCATAAATAAGGGTAAGGTATGCTAGTTATCTGTATTTTATGGGTGGGAAAATGAAGATTATATTTAAAGCACTCTGTTTAATCAGTGTCACTTTTTTCAGTGTGATGAGTTCTCTTGCGTCCGATGAGGCCCAACCAAGTATATGCATGGATGAAACCCTCGTAATCATAGCAGGAGAAAAATCAATTGGTCATGGCTTTGTTCTGCATGCTGGGGACAAATATTATATAATCACGACACAACGAGTCATTTTTGGAAATTACAAGCTACAATTCAAAACGGTCAGTGGAAATGTGTTGCGGCCAATGAAGGTTGAACTAGCGGAGGATCGAGACGTCGCGAGACTACTTTTGCGCAGCACTGAAGGATTAAATATGTCGTCTCGTTGTGGAATGCATGATCGAATCGTCATTCCTAGGTCATCGGATAATGAACTTTCCGGGGAAATTATAGGTATGGGAGCTGACCGAATCGAAGTGTCAGCTGAATTTTCAAATTCGCAAAGCGGAAGCCCCGTACTAAATCAAAAAGGAAATGTTATCGGAGTAGCGTCATACGTAGTCACTCTTGAGGAAAATGCTGTAGATAGCGGCACAAAATGGCAGGCACTTCCCAGAAGAATTGCCTATCGGCTGGACGGAATTAATTGGATATCAGTCAACTGGCGTTCCTATAATAGGGAGTACGGGAACATGCTATCTGATATGGATCAATTTAGGAGAGAGCTCTACAAAATTATGATCTCTTGGTGCGATTCACCCCGATTTATACGAAGTAAGGGGATTAATGATCTAAATCTTAAAAAATGGGTGGCGAGGTATAATGCGAAAATGCGTTATACGATAATGAGTAATAATGATCGCGACAACATTGATGATTTCGCCAGAGAGCTTTCAGGAATTTGTTCAGATAAAGTAAGAATCGCTAAATTGATAGCCTCACAAAAAAACTCTTCCACATATATAAGCAATCATTTTGAAGCAATTGCCAATGAGCTTAATCAATGCGCCAACTACGTATTACGTATAGGGTCATTGGTAGCCTCTCAAAACTAATATCTCACCAAGCTCCACTTAATACCTAGTGATGATCGATAAAAAAGGTCTGAAAAAATGAATGCCTTACTGAAGCTTCAATCCCTCTGGTTCTTCGTTGGCATTATGCTACTGGCAACTTCTGTATCTCCTGCTAAACCACACTCAAATAGCAATGTGGATAAAACTTTCGGTTTTGATGATGTGAAGGATTCATTGGTTCTAATCCAGACAGATAACGCAGTAGGTAGTGGATTTATAATTCAAGATGGCGATCAAAGATACATAATCACGAATCAGCATGTCATTTTAGGGAGTAATTCGATTCGCTTCCGTACCATTTCTGGCATCGAACTTAAACCGGTTAAAGTAGAGGTCTCTCAGGCTAGGGATATTGCACGCCTTCAGATCCGCGGATCTGGAGGCGTGAAAATATCTAGCGATATTCAACAAGGATACAAAATTACGGTTCTAGGGAACAGTCAAGGTATGGGTGTCGTAACGTGGCTTGACGGAACAATTTCTGAAGTGCTGAAAGATCGTTTCGAGGTAACTGCAGGATTCGTTCAAGGTAATAGCGGAAGCCCAGTCTTTGACCCACATGGGAATGTTCTGGGTGTGGCAAGCTATGTTTTAATCTATTCAGAAACAACCACTGATGGTGATGCAAAGTGGGGATCATTACCAAGACGCTTTGCCTACCAATTAGAGGGGGTTAAATGGCAGTCGGTCAGCTGGAAGGCATATAATAAAAAGTATGGTATGACTCTAAATCAGATTGATGAGTTCAATGATCAACTTTTTGATGTTGTAATTAAATGGTCGGAAAATCCGTATGGTAAAATCCTTTCTGAAGATATAGACAATCGCGACCTAAAAAAGTGGGTCGAAAAGCATAATAGTATTATAAACCGTCTAGATAGAATGCGCTATTCTTGGAAGCTTGGATCCCAATCTTGGGGCGAGGATAAAAAACTGGATATTATAATAGATGACACCCGCGAGAATAGAAGCGCGTTTACAAAACTATGTGATGATAAAATACGATTCATAGATATGTTTCAAAACCAGAGAGATAATACCGTATTTATTAATAACGAACTAGAAAAACGTGCGGATGAGTTGAAAGCATTATCGGATTATGCACAAAAGTTTTCCCGGGCATGCAATCAAGAACTTATAAGGTTGCGTTTTTTTAGATAAAGAAAAGAGTCAGAGTCCCAGCTAAAGTCAATCGGTAATTTTTGAATTTGTTTCAGGCATGCCTAGACGGTCTCCGCTAAAGAGCGGTTTTTTAGAACGTATTATTTCCGGGGATCTCGGTGTTGGCTGGCGTCTGAATTTATCGGCTGGAAGTTGCGGTGACAGACCGGACTCAAGGGGCTCCGCTCGCTGCTGACTGGTTTGACGAGATATCGCTTCTCCGGTGCCGGAGTCGTATCAGAGTCCCTTGGAGCAGTGTCCTCCCCGAAAGGCGGGGGAGCGGAGCGGCCCGGAAGCATTCTGACCCAAGCCATCGGTTAGCCGTGGCAGTCCTATAGAGCCATCCGGACGTTCCGCCGCTAAATTATTGTGCCTGCTTCTTCCGAGAATGAACGGCTACTTTTTCCTTAGTTCCCAGCATTGCTCTCCGAATAAAGTTTCCAGGCTTTGGAGTTCTCCGACCTTCCCTCCGTCACCATCATCACTACTGAGTGTGGATTTCAACGTGGCATAGCCATCACGCAGATCATCGACCTCTTGTTTCGCAGCATCGATTTTCTCGATGGTTTCAGCATCTTTTTCCCCAAGAGTGAAAATGCCCTTCAACTCTGTTGATTGAAGTTACGCTCCACGAAGTCACAATTGTATACACATGCTTCAAGAGGGGTTCCTTCTCTCCAAATAATGGAGCAGTCCGGAAATGCGGCCTCATCGTCGATTATCTTGGTTATTGTCGTTTTTCCGGTTCCGTTAGAGCCATAAATAAAATTGTGCTTCGATAGGCCTGATAAACTTTGCTGCTCATCACCGTAACTTGCACTGTTCTTTATGTGAATGGATTCAATCATTTCCTGCTCCGTGCCGGTTAAACAAACTTTTCTCTAGCCACGAGCTTTTCATTAGAGGTAAAGGGCTCACTTCTGTAAAGGTGGTCAGTGAAAAGATTGTAATGCGCTTCGCGAAAAAGGGGTCAGCCAATGAATTTTAGAATCCGCCCTTATTCCTTGATCTGTTTTCAACTTCACAATCCAAGCCTTTACGATGCACACCCCGATAAGTTGAAAAAGAGTCTACGCAGGTTTGGGAAGAACATTAAGAACTAAACCCGTAAAGATTGTGGGGAATAGAAAAAGGGTGTTGAAAACTTCCAATGGTTGGAAAGTAAAACACCCGATGGGGCATCGGGCCTACACCCATTCACGGAGCCTGTAGACCGGGTGCCTCACCCGGCGGACACCTGTGGACAGGCATCCCTACCAACAGATGGACTCAGATGTTTACCTGGTAGTGCGTACTTCGCCCACCACCGAGAGGAATGAGCACTTCTTTGGTGACGAGATCCTGTAGATCGCGGGTGGCGGTGGGCTTAGTGGCTTTGGCGATTGCCATATACTTCTTTGCCGTCATGCCGCCATCGAACCCGGATGGTCCTTCCTTGAGCATACGGCGCACAACTTTTATCTGCCGTTCGTTGAGTTGATTTTTGATGCGATCAAACAGCTTGGTCTTTTTCAGTGTGAACTCGATTTCAGTCTCTGCCTGTTTCTGGGCATTCAGCAACATTTGAACAAACCACTCAACCCAATCCGTTATATCTTCAGACCGCTGTGCCTTTTTCAGGCCATCATAATAGCCGGCCCGATCCGCATCGATGGAGCGGGATAGGCTAAGCAGGGCGGGGCGTCCCAGTCCTTGTGACAATACCTTTTCAGAAAGCGCTCGTCCGATACGTCCGTTGCCGTCTTCAAACGGATGAATGGATTCAAAATAAAGATGGGCTATTGCTGATCGCACCGGTGCAAAATAAATCTCATCTCCGGCGCCGGGGGCTGTGTTGTTAAACCACTCAACAAAGCGCTTCATTTCGCCGGGAACCTGCTTTGATGGCGGAGCTTCGTAGTGAACCTCTTCACTTCCAATGGAGCCGGAAACGATGAGCATCGGTTCGGAGTGTGAACGCCATGCACCGGCCTTGACCCGAGGGGTACCCATCATGAGCAAGGAATGCCACTCAAACAACATCTTCCGGCTCAGCTGCCTGGCAAAGTCATTCCGAATACATACCATCAGTTCGGCGATTCCTTCTGCGCGACGGTCGCCAACCCGTTTGGGCTGCGGATTGAGTCCAAGATTATTTTTGATGGATGACATTACATCCGGGCGGCTGAGCATTTCACCTTCGATTTCAGAGCTTTTAACCGCTTCCGTAACCATGAGGTCGATAATAGCTTCAGTTTTGATGGAATCCGGTAATGCGCAGAGCAGGCCATCGACCCTCCCGGTTTTTTCAGTGAAGCTCAGAATCTGATCCTGAATGCCGGTCAGGTTATACCGAAAGGCCGGCCATTTTTCCCCTTGCCAAATATATTTCATGAGCCGTTTATATCAGATAATCGGCTCATTAAGAATAAAATAGTGAGCCGATTAGGTGCGCTATTCGGCTCATGCCGCAAGAAGCCCCGCGATTCGAAGAATCTCTTCTGCCAGCTTTTTGCGTTCAAGGTCATCGACTTTCTCGGCGAGCTCTTCCAGTTGTTCTTCCGGGCTTTTTGGTTTTTTACTTCAACAGTCAAAGTGCGGGGCCGATGAATCAACTTTCCAATGTCTGGAAATGGGTGGCAGGTTTTTAAGGTAGGGCCGGGTGTCCTCACCCGGCCGCTCGGCGCATTGGCTCTGCGTGTGCGCGGACAGCCCGGCGGTCTGTCCCTACCAAAGGCATCGCTTCCAAAGGTTGGAAATCTGCGTTCACCTAAAAAACCGCCTGCTCACGAATTGTCCACCTTAGCGACATCGCGTCTTGTATGTCTTTCCAATCAATTCAATGCATGTAGGGAAAAAGGATTTTGAGAATGAATTTCTATTACGTCGCAGAAATCCTTTTTCCCGTGA
>JAROAZ010000160.1 GCA_029432775.1 Pontiellaceae bacterium B12227
GCCGAGGCCGCCGGGCTGAAAGGAATTTACCTGATGCCGTGGGTATGGCGCGGAGCCTATTGGCCTTCAGACATGCCGAACGATGGGATCAACACGAATGTTTTTCCGAACGGCCGAGCCGATGCCGCAAAGTATTCCGCTTATCTCAAAAAGCGGGGAATGCGCCTGATGTTCCATTATGTCAGCGGTGGGATCGGCTATAATGATCCCGTATATATCGGAACGAAGCCGGACCGGAGGCTGGCCAGCTGGGGCGGTGGGGAGATCGTCGGTTCCGTTGATAGAACTCAGACGACGATACTATTCAAGCCGGATCAAGGGGTCGAGCTACCGTATCGGATTCCCCGCGCCAATGTTCATAATTTCAACGGACTCCCTCCTGCGATGCACTTTTTTCACAATTTCCAAATGATGCGTATTGGAGACGAAATCATTAAAGTCGGATCGTTTGAAAACACCGATCAGGATGTGTGGACC
>JAROAZ010000161.1 GCA_029432775.1 Pontiellaceae bacterium B12227
GGTCCACACATCCTGATCGGTGTTTTCAAACGATCCGACTTTAATGATTTCGTCTCCAATACGCATCATTTGGAAATTGTGAAAAAAGTGCATCGAAGGAGGGAGTCCGTTGAAATTATGAACATTGGCGCGGGGAATCCGATACGGCAGCTCGACCCCTTGATCCGGCCTGAATTGTATCGTCGTCTGAGTTCTATCAACGGAACCGACGATCTCCCCACCGCCCCAGCTGGCCAGCCTCCGGTCCGGCTTTGTTCCGATATATACGGGATCATTATAGCCGATTCCACCGCTGACATAGTGGAACATCAGGCGCATTCCCCGCTTTTTGAGATAAGCGGAATACTTTGCGACATCGGCCCGGCCGTTCGGAAAAACATTGGTGTTGATCCCATCGTTCGGCATGTCTGAAGGCCAATAGGCTCCGCGCCATACCCACGGCATCAGGTAAATTCCTTTCAGCCCGGCGGCCTCGGC
>JAROAZ010000162.1 GCA_029432775.1 Pontiellaceae bacterium B12227
TGGAACGCCACTTCGTCGCGGACCGGCTGCAGGGACTGTCCATACACATGGGCATAGCGCTGTTTGTGTTTATGGCTGCCGATAAATTTAGCGATCTCTTCCAGCTCTCCGTTAAAGGCAATGAACTGAGCGAGCCCGGCTTTGGTGGAGCCGAAGGTCAGCAGGTCATCTTTTCCATCCTGATCCAGATCGGCGACCGACATATCCGTGACCATCAGGGAACCCCAGTCTTTAGAGAGGTCATTCTTGCCGGCTTCGCCGAGAATTTTTTTGCTGTCCGGATCTAGGAAGCCCATGAATTCCCAGCGGAACTTGTCGTGGGAATAGGTCATGACAAACAGCGATTCCTTTTTCTTATCCAGAAACCGGCCGGCTTCAATCTTCCGCACTGTGCCCTCAATCGGAGTCGTCGACATGAGCTTTCCGTTCGTATCGATTTCATAGAGGGTATAATCGTTCCCGCC
>JAROAZ010000163.1 GCA_029432775.1 Pontiellaceae bacterium B12227
CCAAACAAGTTTCAAAGAATTGGCTATAACAAACCGCACCACTTCTGATTCGAAGCGATGCTTCATTTCGTCATATATTTCTTATGAGTTATTCTGATTTCAAAGAACAAAAAGGCTTCAACTTTCGGAGCTGCGAACAGCGTCTTTTCCGTTGAAGCGGCGGACAACCTACCAGACTCGCTGAGTGAGTCAACCACTTTTCGTAAAAAAGTTTTATAAAAGAGCAAACCTCATTCATATGGCCCGTTTCTCTCGGACTCGCATAGTATTGTGAGGGCGGCAATCTGCAGCCGAAGCCGCCTTGATTACCCGATGCCTGGCCTAGCCAGGGAAATTGGGATCTTCCTGTATCTCGGAAGAAAAAAGAAAAACCGGCTGCGTGCTACTCTCCCAGGGTCTACCCCCTAGTACCATCGCCGCTGAGACTCTTCACTTCTGTGTTCGGAATGGGAACAGGTGTT
>JAROAZ010000164.1 GCA_029432775.1 Pontiellaceae bacterium B12227
CCTAAATCGTTGGAGGAAGACATATGAGGGCACGGAAATCAGCCGAAGTGGCGATAATTAGACCCAGGGTGAATTTGTTCAACAAAAGGAGATGCACTATGAAGACTAAATGGATAGAGATGACGGCTGTTGCTGCCGCCGTATTTGCCATGGCCTCAACAACGGCCAATGCCGCGCTGGTTCACCAGTATCAAATGGGAACGGGAGGGCTGGTGGATTCAGTGGGCTCCTCGGATCTTAGCCTGGTGGATCGTACCGGAACGGCCCCGGGGCAAAGTGAGCGTGGTTACACCACGTTTTACGAGGATACCGCCAGCTATGATTATTATGAGCAAACAACGGTTCTGGATGGGCTGTTTACTCAGGACTACACGATATCGATCTGGTCGAGGGCCGATACATTTAAGAAGGGAGCGGCGGATTCGATTCTTTCGAGCGGGCTCAA
>JAROAZ010000165.1 GCA_029432775.1 Pontiellaceae bacterium B12227
AGTTATGACGCCGCCGCGACCGGTATCCCGTCCGCCTCGTTTATGCTGGACCTGGCTCCGTCGAACATGACCGTGAATGCGACCAACGGTCTGGTAGAGTGGACGCCGTCAGCCGCGCAGTTCGGTACCCACTCCGTATTCCTACTGGCATCGAATGTCGTGGGGGTTGCGACTCAGAGCTTTGATGTTGTGGTCGCCGGCACACTTCCGTCAATCACATCGGATGCCGTCACCAATGTAGTGGCCGAACAGCTCTACAGTTATGATGCTGATGCCACCGGCATTCCGTCCGCCTCGTTTATGCTGGACCTGGCTCCGTCGAACATGACCGTGAATGCGACCAACGGCTTGGTTGAATGGATACCGTCGGCTGCACAGTTCGGCACGAACGCTGTTTCGCTGTTGGCCTCGAATGTGGTCGGCGTTGCTACTCAGAGTTT
>JAROAZ010000166.1 GCA_029432775.1 Pontiellaceae bacterium B12227
CGCTCGATGCGCAGCCACCGAGCCAGTGTTTTCGGATTGATGTTCCACTCCCTGCAGAATGCCGCCTGGGTCAATCCCGACGAATTAAACTCCTCAATCAGCTCTTGGCGTTCCTCCTCGGTATAGGAAGCCCGCCCCGACACATTGTTTTCATTCGTACCCATGCCTAACAAGTTATCAGGCATTGGCCTCGTTGCCTACGAGGTCACCAAAGAGACGTATACACATTCGGGCGAATCAAAAAAACTGCGTAGAATCTTTTTTTCTGATTGTAATACATCCTATGCGTAAGTATATACGCATATGAAAATAGGAAATAGGCTTCACCTTAATACCTAAAACATCGGAGGAAGGTGCAAGCCGGAAGGAAAGTTAATCGCAGTGGCGATGAATAGGCACATCATGGATTCTATTAACAAGAGGAGATGCATC
>JAROAZ010000167.1 GCA_029432775.1 Pontiellaceae bacterium B12227
AATACGTCCTCCTTCAGAACGGAAGGTATATGAAAAGAAAGGCTATTAAACTGCCGCGCAGCGGCTTACTGGAACCAGTGGTTGGAGCCTACGCATAAAACGTCCGCAGTTTTAACGCTTGTGCGCATACATCCAAATCACTCTCCACCCTCTGCGAGGCTCACCCATAACGTTCGTTTCATAGATAAATAGAAAATTTAAAATCGGTTCAGAGAAGTTCCAATGATTAGAGAAAAGGCAAAGAGCTTGATCACGTACACCGTAGAAAGTTACAGATTTTCTGAATCAGAAAGCAGCGTTTTTCCAGAGAGTGGAAATTTAAAAATAATAAAAAACGAACAATAGAGCAATAGAGTGACACGAGTGAGGTACGAGGGAGCTGTCATGCTATTGACCGGTTCCAGTGAGCGGCGGAGCGGTCGACACGTAA
>JAROAZ010000168.1 GCA_029432775.1 Pontiellaceae bacterium B12227
TCCGCTACTTTCGCGCAAGGTGCTGAGATGCGAGGAGCTTGGCGGAGAGGCGGTAACGTGTAATCAAAGCGATTCCGGGTTGCTGATTAAGCTGCGGCAGGACAAATTGCGCGGCGTCCACAGTGTGGTGAAGCTGACGCTTGCGGATGGCCCTGCTCTGGAGCTGATAGACGTGGAGGGTGTTGCTGCAAAACAGCAGCACGGGACCTTGGTGAATCCGATGGGGCATAAGGATAATTAGAGCATGTGTTTTTTTATCGCCCAAAAAATATGGGCTTTTTGGTAGGGGTCTTTTAGAAACGATCGAGTGTATTTATGAGTGTAAAAATGACTATTAGCAGCCCTTGGATTTTTCGCCGCTTCGAAAACCTTCCATCCGGCTTTGCCACTGTTGAGTACACCGCCCCGCAGCATGGGGATAAGGCATT
>JAROAZ010000169.1 GCA_029432775.1 Pontiellaceae bacterium B12227
AATGCCTTATCCCCATGCTGCGGGGCGGTGTACTCAACAGTGGCAAAGCCGGATGGAAGGTTTTCGAAGCGGCGAAAAATCCAAGGGCTGCTAATCGTCGTTTTTGCACTCATAAATACACTCGATCGTTTCTAAAAAACTCTACCAAAAAGCCCATATTCTTTGGGCGATAAAAAATACACATGCTCTACTGATCCTTATGCCCCATCGGATTCACCAAGGTCCCGTGCTGCTGTTTTGCAGCAACACCCTCCATGTCTATCAGCTCCAGAGCAGGGCCATCCGCAAGCGTCAGCTTCACCACACTGTGGACGCCGTGCAATTTGTCCTGCTGCAGCTTAATCAGCAACCCGGAATCGCTTTGATTACACGTTACCGCCTCTCCGCCAAGCTCCTCGCATCTCAGCACCTTGCGCGAAAGTAGCGGA
>JAROAZ010000016.1 GCA_029432775.1 Pontiellaceae bacterium B12227
GCGTACATCCCCCGTTGCGGGGGCTTGGGGGTCATACGAAGCAGCGCGAGGCGGGATTTGGGAACGGACTTCCGCCCGGCGGAATGAGGTACGAGTGGAGCCGGGTCGGAAGGGAGTGAGCAAATGACGCCTGGCGGTGCGGCACTGGTGGCGGGAGTAGCCGACACCGACACCGCGCCTGACAAAGGAGAATTTGTGAAGGAGGATGAATGAGGAGACCGGGAACGGACAGCGTAAAGCGTAGCTGACCGCTGGGAGTGGACGGGTCGACGATTGAGGTTGGATGAACAATTTCTTCTTTGGCTCTAAGCGCGGCGGACATCCCCCCGTTGCGGGGGGCTTGGGGGGTAACTCGAAGCAGCGCGAGGTGAACTTTGTGGATGATGGTGAACAAAGGGAAGCTGGTCGGCCATCGTAGATGAGTCGCCAGCTCCCGACGCGAACCGGAAGGAACAAAGGGCGCCTGGCGGTGCGGCGTAGGTAAGCCTGAAACGTGGTCCTCCTACGTCAAAGCTACGGCGGACACAGCAATCTACGTAGTAAAGTAGCCACCGCTCCAACAGGCGACGGGGCCGGCTGGAAGCCGACGGTACGGGAAAGAAGTACGGATAGGAACGGCGCGTCAGTAATGACACAGATGGGTATGAGCAAAGCGCGTCAGTTTCAGACAAAATTTATACTGACGCGAATACTGACGCGCATTAAACCCCTGCTAACAGGGCTCTGCGTCAGCGCGTCACTATTTCCACTTAAATTATAAATAATATATAATAGGGGTAAATGCCCCGATTCCCGTGCCGGACGGGGTAAAACAGTACTCCCAGAGACTTTTTCAACGGAAGTGGAAACTGACGCGCTGACGCTAGAAGGGTGTCTTTTCATCGGAATCCCTCCCCGAAAGTTGTACCATATTAATAATCCAAACTCGGGTAGTATGCCGACGTCCTTGCTTTACGGCATAGCCTTGAGATGCGAGCTTGGATAGTTCGCGACCTACTTTCGCGGTTGTGTATTTGGAGGCGATGCCGGCCAAGCCGTCATCATCGATGAGCATGGCGGTTAGAAGATCGGTAGCGGATCCCTCCCAGGTGTCCTCCACCTGCCCCTCGAAAAATTTGAGCAGCACTTCGAGGAAAGAATAGGCACTGGAGGAATGACGGGCCGCCTCGAATAATGAATCATCGCAATAGGTCTTTACGCCGTAGCGCGTATCGCCGAGGACTTTATCCGGCGGTTGCCAGCCGAGCAGCCAACGTAAGAAGAACGGCAACTCTGCAGCAATGATCGATTCGACATCGCGCGGGAAGACGAACGTATCGCGTTCGGCAATCCGGAAGAGGTTAATCTTATCCCGGTTGGAGAGATCGACATCGGGCAGAATACGAATCGATTCTGGATCGGTATTACACGTCACCACCACCCTGCCGTTCCATTCGATCAGTTTGTCGACCCGGTATTTCTCGCGCACGGAAAAGGTACGATTGGCGGCCATCTTCTTGACCAAAGCAGAAAACTTGAGGTGCGATTTGTTGTCGGTAAGCGGCACAACGTCGTCGACCGCCCAGACGGCACTGGTAAAGAGGTGGCTATTGAACCCGTCCTCACCGGAAAGGAACGAGCTGGCATCGATATGGCCGCCGAAAATACGGGATAGGATGACGTTGGAGAGCAGGGTTTTTCCAGTGTTTGGAACTCCAGCAAAGAAAGCTGCCTGTCCGGGTAGCATCCGTCCTTCGAGTGCGGACTCGTACCAGCGTTTGAGCCAGGCGTAGAAATAGTCGAGTTGCTCGGGGGGATCGAAATAGCCGGAGAAGTAGTTATGCAACCAAGGGAAATCGCGCACCGGATCCACGTCGGCTTTTCCCGCAGGTTGGAACATTTCGACAATCGAGATGTTCAAGACAAGCCGGCCGTCGATTTGAACCAGACCTTTCGGCCGGTGAATCAACGGAGCCGCACAGGCAATGCTCTGCTGTTTACGGATACGGGTCATTGCCTGATCGACCGGACTGGCCGTTGACCCGCGGGGAGTAGCTGCGCTGAGACCGCGCTCCACTTTTAAATCCTGAGCCATGTCTGACTTGTTTGTAGCCTGCCACTCCCCATTCGGAAGTTTCTGCCAGTATTCCCGTCCATCAAAATAGACCTCGGAGACCGCCCCGCCAATCTGGTCGGCCTGAAACTGACGGACAAACTTCCCGCCCAGAATGGCTGACCACGGGATAAACGCCTGACCGCCGGTAAAACATTGCATGCCGGATTCACGAACAACCGATGCCGTTTCGTTATCGGCCGCTAAATCCCAAAAGCGGAGACCGCGTGCACCGACTGAAAACTCCCCCTGCCATTTGCCTGGGTACTGTTTTTTCACTTCATCAGCGATCAGGTCGATAGGGATTACAGGACCAAAATTTTTCCAAGCGTAGTTGTGGGTGGATTCAATCACCCACTGCATCATGAAAGGCGCGGGTATTAAATCGTCTGAAAGGCGAACCCAATCGGTACCGGCTTCGTAGTATTTACAGGGGTCTTCAAATGCGGGGTTATCAATCCCTACCAAAATTCTGCAGAGCTTGAGTTTTTTGTTTATGTACCTCAGTAGCTTTGCCGTCAAATCATTGCGGCACAGCGGAAGCGGCTGTTCGAGTCTCCAGAGCAAACGTGCGCCCCCGGAAGCGGTCCGGCAAAGGTACTGGGGTTTGAAGTCGCCGCACCGGTCGAGAACGGTATCTCGCATATTTTGATCGATCTCCCCGTCATAGTCCGCCACCAGCCAGTGAAGAAACATCGCCGGATTGTTTTTAGAATCAATGCGGGAGGCAGAGATCACGCCCTGCAAGCCAGAGTAAAAACAGTGTTCGACATCAGGTTTGTTCCACAGCGTCTTTGGTGGCGCCGTGGTTTCGGTTTCCCAGGGCGAGCATTCGACCGTACGGGATGATGAGAGATTGGATATGGCTAAGAGCATAGGGAGAACCTCCGGTTCCAGTTGATGGTTGGTAGTTGAGGGTTGATGGGTTTTGGCCACAGATGAACACGGAAAAACACGGATGACTTTGCGGGCTGGGGTTTGAACCACGGAACACACGGAAACGGTGCGGACTGCGGCGCGCCGGGACAGCACGCCCTACCCTGATGACTAATTAACATGACAACGATTCTCCGTTATTTGGTGTAGTGATGATTGATGGTGGCTTCGGCCTCTATCGGACAGCCGGAGAGCCAGTCGGGTGTGGTGGACATGATGGCGAGGATTTTCTCACGGACCTGGGCGGCTTTGGATTCGGGGACTTCAACAATTACTTCGTCGTGAACATGGAAGACTACGCGCCCGATGGGCTGCATGCAGTTTGGAGTTGATGATTGGTGGTTGTTGTTAGGCGATGCGACAGAGCAAGGCAGGCGGGCCGCCTGCGGTACGCCACATAAATAGCGGTGGATGGTTAGGAGCTGTTCGGCAAAGACATCCCGGGCGGTAGCCTGTACGAGATTTTCAGTGAGCAGGCCGCCGTAGAGTTTGCGCTTCCGTCCACCCATCTCTGTAGAGGCGGTATAGTAACCGCGTGTATTTTTGCAGACGGAGAGGTAGCGCAGCTCCCGTCCGGATGGAAGTTCGATATAGTAATCGCCACCGGTGCTGCGCTTGAAATCACGATCGATCCGTTTCCAAAGGCTGTAAATTTTCAGGTTCTTGGAGCGGAAGTCCTGAACGGTCTGCTTGGCCTCGGCAAAGGAAATATCAAGACCCCCGAAGTTCTTAGCCACTGCTACGAATTTTTTCGACCCGCAACCGTAGCCGAGCCCAAGTGTTCTCGCCTTAGCCAACGACCGCATAGCAGGATCCACTTCCTTCAATGGGCGAAGATCGGTGTAGCCCATGGTGGAGCGCGCGTGAGCTTCGTAGATATCGACGCCGCTTCGTACCAAGTCGAGGAAGGTCTCGTCACCAATCAGCCAGGCCAATATGCGGGGTTCAATTTGGCAGAGGTCGGCAATGATAAATACGTTGCCGGGAAACGGAATAAAGCAGCGACGAAGATCGACGTCGAACAGTTCCCCGCGCGGCATATTCTGCACATTGAACCCGGCATCCCCGGACCAACGGCCCGGTACTGCGCCGAAATATTTAAGACCGTAAGGGAACCGTGCGACGGAATCAGAACCGCTGATGGACGCGGATGAACGCTGAGTATTTTCCAGTGCGAGTGGTGTAAATAGGCGGGAGCGGACGGTGTTGAATCTTTTCAGGAGCATATTGGTGCGGCGGAATATACGCATGGCATCGACCCAGACATAATCGGATCCGTATTTCTCTTCCCAGGCCGCACACTCAGGATCATCCATGGCCAATGATGCCGGACAAGGAATACCTGCTTCTCGGCAGGCTTCGGCTAGTTTGCGGTGGGATAAGGGCGTATCTTCATCGATATCCTCCACCCAGGGCAAGTGTTGCACTGCATTGAAGCGATGGAGTTCCAAAGCCTGAATGGATTGTTCCAAACGTTGGGAATCGACGGTGATTCCGTGCTGCCCCCATTCATAAGTAAGCGTGGCCAGCTCCTGTTCTTCTGTAGGCCAGAGGTGATTATAGCGATCCCAAAGGAGATAACAAAGGCGGGCATCCTCCAGCGCATAGGCTTCCATTGCATCGTCACCAAAAAGATTAGTGATGGATTGACCCATAGCTTTGTCGCGTTGGGTTTTATCGACGGCAATACCGAGTAGTTGTTTGCAGGCTTTTTTCAGAGAACGGGGAGCGGAAAGGTAGACCGACATGGATGCAGTGCACCGCCATATGATATTTCCGATTTCAGGGATAATTCCGAGAGACTGAAGGCGTTTGAATACGAGAGAATCAAAGGCTGCATTGTGTGCAACGAGGAGCGCGCCTTCGAAAAGATGCCACTGCCTGAACTCTTTCGGATGGCCGACCCATTCAAATGGACCGGTCGACGTTTCGCCGTAAACCGACATGAGGTAGCAGTCGAATTTTGGATGATGAACGTAGGACCAGGCATCTAGTTTCTTGAGTGAATATTCACGGCCGTAGCAGGTCTCGAAGTCCACCGCGAGGATCGGGGTGCAGTTTGAAGTTTTAGGTTTTAAGTTTGAGGTGGGCATGGGGACAATCCTGTTTGGAGTGATGGAGTACGGGAGAAGTGGAGTGAACCGCGGGGAGGGATTCCCCCTGCCCCGCTGGTTCGGGTGGCGATTACAGCAAGGTGGTAATGAATTCGACGAACCTGCTGCTTCGGTGCCGTCCTGATCCGTGCGGGTGACTTGTATATCTGATCTTTTTTTTTGCTGGCATGGCATTTATTTCCCGACCTTAAACATCCGGTCGATCTCTTCGCGGGGAAACTTCCGATGACCATTGCCAATCCGGAAAAAAGGAAGCTCTCCCAGTTGCGCCTTTCGGCAAACGGTTTCCCTTCGGTAGCCTGTAATGACCTCCATTTCGGTCAAACTGTAGAACGGGCATCTCACCGATGCTCGCTTACCATCGTAGGTCTCCATCATGGCCTCATACTTCTCTGAGCCAACGGCTGGGTCGTTGAGGAGCAGAGTCTGAAGGAGGGTTCTGGTCTGGCTATTCTTCATGATTGCGCTCCTCTCTTAGAACCCGCTCAAAGTCAGCGCGATCATACCTATCAGTCCTGAAACCTAGATTGTATTTTATGATTCCCATCCGTTTTAAAAATATGTGTAATTTCCTTGGGAGTTTATCCAGAAGATTCGCCATTTTACCGGGCCAGATCTGCGGGAAAACAGTTATCTTTCGAATAACTTCTTCAGCGATCAGATCGAGCATTTTTCCTATCATTCCATCTGCACTCACCACAACCTCCAACCTTCAGATTCCCCTTTACAACAATGGGTGTTAAGCGATATGTTCAATCACTATTCCGTTGCATATTTATTAAACTGACAAGACCTAAGAAACCTGATATTTCCGATAATGACCAGATGAAATATCCGAATGGGTATCGAACTTTGTACGGCCATTTTTCCCCCTGATCTCACCTGGTGTCACACTGTTTCAAACCGTAAATATATTTGTATATTATCGGCTCACTAGACTTGAATTTTTTTTGAACGCACTCATCATAGCCAACCTAGGAACAAGGCTTAAGCACCCCCTTCGTCCTTCACGACTGCCCCCGCAAGGTCCATGTCGGGACACAAAAAAAGACACCCACTGCAGGGTGCCTTGGTTTGATATTGCGCTGGCGGTCTCAACTCATGATCATGCTGATTCCTGCTTACCGTAAGCCGGAAGACTATTGATCGCCACATCACGCTGATCCCTGCTGATGCTGATGTAAAGCTGATGCACGTCCTCGCTCTTATGACCCGCCAAGTCCATAGCAATGCTTTGCGCATTGCCCCCGGCATGAATATCGGAAATGAACCGTTTGCGCAGGGAATGGAAACCTACACGGGATTTCTTACGTCCCCGCCCTCCCTCCGGCATCACCCTGATATCCTTGATCTCGGCTTTCTTCATTACTTTGTTGAAATCATATGTGAAATTATTTCTCCTGACATCATACCGGTGCCGGTTGTGATCAAAGAGGAATGTTTGGTTGCCGGTATTCAGAGTCAGCAGTGCCTCATACAATTCCGGACGAATAGGAACCGCAACCTTCGTGTGGTGAGCGGACGTCTTCGACGGCTCCACATAGATCACCCGTTCTTCCATATCAACATTTTCCCATTTCAGGTGCAGACAGTCCCCGTTGCGCAACCCCGTGTAAAGCGAGAGTAGACAAACTATCCGCATCTCACCATCGGCATGCTTCAGAATGGCCTCAACCTCTTCCGCCGTGAATGCCTCCTTTACGAAAGTATCTCTCGAAGGTTTTTTCAGGTCGGAGAACGGACTCTCCAGCACTCCGCTGATCAGTTTAGTCTCCTTAAAGACATTTGACAGGACTATGATCTTATCCCCGAAGGTTGCAGAGCTTATGTTGCCCTGCCAAAGGGCGGCAGCGTACTCTGAAGCAATTTGCACCCCTACCTCATGCATAAACTCGACATCAGGATGGTTCTTGTTCATCCAGACCACAAAGTCCCTCCAGACAGCACTACGCCCTTTTATCCGATCAACACTAATTGGATCCATCACCCCTTCCAACCACGCCTTATGCCCATCGGCAATTTTAAGGGTCTTCACATAGTCAACCACCAGACTCCTGGAAAACTTCCTGCGCAGGTCCAATGAGGATTTTTCCTCTGCCGTATCCATAGTACTCAAGATCAACTCAAGATTCTCGTAAAGGTCGAGAGCGAACCTCCGAAGCTTATCCTCTTTCAGACCACCCTCAGTATTGAGTGCTGACGTGACGGCTCGCTCAAGCATCGTCCGATGGTCAATGGCACCGATCAGTTGCGCCTTCCGCTCATCATGAAAGTCCATGGCAAGCTTCCTGGAGTTCCTGGCATCGACACGGACTCCTGTAGACCTCCGCTCCTTAATCCCCTTGTACTTAATCTGGTACTGCCAGAACGGCGAACCCTCCCGTTGATATATCATAGCGTGCCTCCGTAACCCTCATTGATTCAGGAACACTATCATTGATGCGTGTTGATTTTACAAACACAAAAGGGGTCACACTGGGACAGAACAGAACATCACCCAGCAGCACAGAAGACAAATGAATTATCGTAATCTGTTACTAACAGGCACTTTACAAGGAGGAAAAGGTGGCGCACTCAGCAGGAGTCGAACCTGCAATCGACTGGTTCGAAGCCAGTTGCCTTATCCATTAGGCCATGAGTGCGTGGTGAAGAAGGTATAGAAATACGGGTTTTCCAATGGCTGGACAAGTGGATTCGGAAAAAGTTCCAACGTTTGTAATTTTTTCGTAATCAGGTATTGGAGGCCTGTGATTGTTCCTCTATATTCCCCGCTTTCCCAAATCAACTAAAGGAAAAGGATTTATGAAGAAACTGGTGATTGGATTGCCGAAAGGCAGCTTACAGGAATCGACGTACGCCCTCTTTAAGAAAGCTGGATTCAGCATTAAAGGTGGGTCACGCTCCTATTTTCCGTCGATCGACGATGATGAGATCGAAATTCGCGTCATGCGTGCTCAGGAAATGAGCCGCTATGTGGAGCATGGCATGCTGGACGCCGGTATTGCCGGCCTGGACTGGGTTGAAGCCAACGGCTCCGATGTGCATAACCTTTGCGACATGGTCTACTCCAAGCAGAGCAAACGCCCGATCCGCTGGGTGCTGGCCGTACCGAATGATTCCCCTATCGGCTCCGTTAAGGACCTGGAAGGCAAGAAAATTGCCACAGAAGGCGTCGGCATTGTTGAACGCTGGCTGGAACGCAACGGCGTGAAAGCCGAGGTCGAGTTCTCCTGGGGCGCCACTGAAGTAAAGGTTCCGGACTTTGTTGACGCCATTGTCGACATCACGGAAACCGGCAGCTCGCTGAAAGCCAACAATCTGAAGATCGTTGAAACGATCATGGAATCTTACACACAATTTTTCTGCTCGCAGGATGCCTGGGCGGATGACTGGAAGAAACAGAAGCTCGAAAAAATTGCTCTGCTACTGAAAGCCGCTCTGGATGCGGATGACAAGGTTCTGCTTAAACTCAATGTTAAAGCTGAAAACCTGGATACCGTTAAAGCATTGCTTCCTGCGCTGCACGCTCCAACTGTAAATTCACTCACGGACGACGGCTGGTTTGCCATTGAAACTGTGGTCGACGAATCAGTTGTTCGCGAAATCATCCCTTCCCTGAAGGAAGCGGGTGCAGAAGGAATTATTGAATTAAGCTTGAACAAAGTCGTGGCGTAAGTATCTTACTCACCCTTTTAAGACATAATCAGGAGAAAACATGGGTACCATCAAGAAGTGGCGTAAAACTAAAATGTCGAATCACAAGCGTCGTAAGCGTCGTCGCGCAGATCGTCATAAAAAGAAATAAGCTGAATTAGCTTATGAATCCATTTCAAGGCTGAAGCACCCAGTGCTTCGGTCTTGCTTTGTTTTTACAATCCTTGGAAATCCGTGAGGATGCGATTTCCAAGGATTGTTTTTTTATTGAGAAGCAATTGCACTTGAATCCGGCTTTCGCGCGCTTAGCGAACCCATGAGCTTCGCTCTAAGTTCAGGCATTACTTACCCAAGCCGTTGCCCCTTCGGCAGAGGCACACCATTCAGGAAAGCACTGGCCGGCATGCGCTTCTTACCTTGCGGCTGGACTTCTTTCAGGCGAAGTGCCCCGTTGCCCGTGGCAATGAGTAACTGATCGTCCAGCAGCTCTCCAGACTTACCAGCTCCTTCTTCCGGCTCGGCCTTCCACACTTTCAGCGCATCGCCATTTGGCAGCGAACAGAAACTCCCCGGCCAGGGATCGAATGCACGGATGCGGTTTCGAATGACCTCCGACGGAAGCGACCAATCAATTTTTCCATCAGCTTTCGTCAGCTTCCGAACCTCAATCATTTGAGATTCATCCTGTACGATACGCTTCACCTTGCCGGAACGGATATCCTCCACGGCCTTCAGCAACAACGCTGCGCCGAATACAGCCAGCTTATCATGCAGCGTGACCGAGGTATCATCAGTGCTCAGCGGATAAGTTTCCTGCCGCAGAATATCTCCCGCATCCATCTTCTTTGCTAAATAGATGATGCTCACGCCGGTCATCGAGTCGCCATTCAGGATGGCCCATTGAATAGGAGCAGAACCTCGATACTTCGGCAGAAGCGAAGGATGAACATTAATAGCTTCAAACTTACCTAAATGAATTACGCGCTGCGGAATATATTGACCGTAAGCCACCACAACCAACAGATCAGGCCTTAACTCTTCCAATGCCTGAACCGCATCCGGATCGCCGATCTTTTCAGGCGTCATGACAGCGAGCCCCTGCTGTTCAGCAAAGGCTTTAAGCGGGCACGGGGTCAGCACCCGTTTGCGCCCGGCAGGACGATCGGGCTGAGAAACCACACCGACCACTTCATCGGCATCGGAATTGAGCAATGACTTCAACGACGGAATAGCCAGTTCGGCTGATCCCATAAAAATGACGCGCATCTGAACCTCCGGCTTTCTTACTCAGGCGCAGCCTCGGTATTAGCATTTCGGCCGGACCACCGGTCGCGGTCCGACAGAAAGATCTGATCCTGACGGTTCAGCGAGACGCCCTGCTTCAGCGGGAAGTCAGGTGGCGTCCGACCGCTCATAATCGGCAGCCAGCTCTTCTCGGGGCCATCCAGCAGTTGTTTCACAAACGGCTTGTTTTTGGTGATCGTCGTAAAATACATGCCGGAGATATACTGCTTGTAGTCGTTGATTTCGTAGAATTGATCCAGATCTTTGGGCAGCAGAATCGACACTCGGTCCCCATACCAGGCGGTGGCCCAGGGCATATCCGTGCAAAGCACTTCGCGCTCATTAAGCATCTTGGCCACCCGGCCGATAATTGGAGCATGATAGGGAGGATATGGGTGGTTTTCATGCGGAGGCATCAGGGTTAACCAGAAAGGCAGGGTTGCCAGCAACACAATCAGACACTTTAAGCCCAGATTATACAGGCGAACACCCAAGTCCAGACGGTCGATCAGAATATAGAAGAAAGCGAGGCCATACAGCACCACAAATGGCCAGAAGAGATGGAGCATGGCAATGGATGAATCCGAAAAGAATCCGGCAACCAACGTCATGAGCAACATAGAGACGCCCACTCCCCAGCGCAGATAGTTCACCTGCGGTCGCACAAAATGATAAAAGAACGTGGTAAGAAACAAGGCCATCAGAATACCGCCGCCCATAGAAGGCAACACCTTACTATGCTCACCTGAATAGTTCAGCACCCACTTCTGCTTCAGCGCCGACACCACTTTTGAACCGGACAACTCCGGATGATACTCACGATCCAGCGTATTATCCGGAAAACGCGGCGATTCAGCCAGTGCTTTGTACCCCACCATTCCAATTGGATTCCCGCAGACCTGCTGATTCCGAATCAACCAGGGTGAAATCATCATCATGTAAAGAAATACAAAAATTAAGGCAAAGCGTGTGCCCCCACGAAAACGTCCGGTCATAAGCCAGGCAAAAAGCGCAACGCCCGGGACGATACAGGCGGTTATAAAGCGTGTGTAAAAACCCATTACTGCAAAAAGAATCGAAAACAGGTACGGCGTCATCCACAACAACTTTGACTCTCCGTCGCGCTTATTCAGCATGGCGATCACCATCATATAGAACGATGCCACGGCAAAAAAGATGGCCATGGAAAGGTTCAGGCCGGAAATCGAATCCTTCCACACCAGATTACTGAGATAGTAAATCGTCATTCCCAGGAATCCGATTTCGCGCGAGAACATCCGCTTGCCCAGTGAAAAGAGAATCCAGCCGGTCAGAATGGCGAAGAAATGATTCAACGGCAGCACAATCCACTGTTCAGCTGGCATGGCCACCCCGCGCGAACCTTCCGGCATATCAAAAGGGTCCACTCCGATGAGTTCGAAAAACTTAAACCCGACGGACAGCAGCGCCGGATAAGCCGGCGCATTGTAGAGGTCCGGATGATTTCCGAGCATAGGATTTTCTGCCGCGTTTTGCTGCTGGATTTTCCACATGGTCAACGGACGAACCGTCTTCGTCACCAAGCCTTCCTGCAGCGAAATATTGCGCCCAAGCTGACAAAGGTCCATAGCCTCTTCGGTTTTCAGCCCACGGAACTGAGTTGCCGTAAAGACCATAACAATGATCAGAAGAAGCAGTATGTATAGGGCGACACGAATGATTTTAAGGCCGGTGCCCGTGTCAATACTGTATACGATATCGTGTAGTGTCGATTCAAACGACCTGTTGTCAGCCATTAGTACTCCAGTGCTTCAAATTTCGGGATTTGCAAAATGAGTGGCTAAGTATCCATGAAACCAAAGGGAATACAAGTTTCCAACCATTGGAAAAAGCACACCTTACCGGGAAAAATGCTCAAAGGCCTTGGATTCAATAAATCCGCCGTCCAGACGCACATCACCCACACTTCCCTCAATTCTTCCAATCACCGGAAGTTCGCGGCTGAAACGCTGGCGCCAAAGCTCTTGAAGTTTCTTAACATTCTGATCGGACGCCATCAGCAGCAGCTCAAAATCCTCGCCATCAAACAGAGCCGCCTCAACGGAACCATTGACCGGAATCTGTTCCGAATACAAAGCCGCCCCCACCCCGCTTTGATTGAGAATATGCCGCAGATCCGTGGCCAGCCCATCGCTCAGGTCCATCATGGCATTCACCCATCCGGTTTCCCGCAGAAATACACCCTCATCCACACGCGGCACAAAATCCAGATGATGTCCGGAGCTGAAACTGCCCCCCAACGGACCGGTCACCAATATCGCATCGCCTTCCACCGCTCCCGAGCGGAGCAGCGCGGATCCCTGCGGCAATAAACCGGTTCCGAACACGTGCAACTCCAGCTTTTCACCTCTAGCAACATCTCCACCAATAATCGGAGCCCCGAAACGTTCGCAAAGCGCGCCCATTCCCGTGTATACTTTTTCCAGAATCTGGAACTCCAGTGTCGGCGGAGCAACCACATTCACCAGCATCCATTGAGGCACCGCCCCCATGGCGGCAATATCACTCAAAACACGCCCGACCGCCTTGTTTCCAATGCGTTCCGGATTTTCCAATGATTGGAAATGAACCCCTTCAATGATCGGATCCGTGGTAAAAACCTGATCCAGCCCCAGCTTCGGAATCCGGCAGACCGCACAGTCGTCGCCTGCCCCGACGCGTAGATCCGCATGACTTCCCAGCATTGGAAGAATGCGCCTGATTGCTTCGTGCTCGCCAATTTCACCTAATGTAGACATGCGAAAAGAATAACGCGGCCGGCATTCTTTAGCATCCAAAAAAACTCGATACCTCCTGCCTGCGCTGATATTTTATTTTTCATGCATAAATGGTTTATCATTATACTTCTAAGTCTGGCGACCGCAGCCCCCCTCCTTCACGCCGAACAAGAGCGCCCTAAAATCGGTCTGGTGCTCGGCGGCGGCGGAGCGCTGGGATTTGCCCACATCGGCGTGCTCAAAGTACTGGAGGAGCAGCAGATCCCCATCGACTACATCGGCGGGACCAGCATGGGTGCCATCGTTGCCGGCATGTATGCGGCCGGCATGACCCCGGAAGAAATGGAACAGAGTTTTCTGGAACTCGACTGGTGGGAAGTGCTCAGAGACCGGTCCCCGCATCAATATCTGACCTATCGGCGTAAAGAGGAAAACAAACGTTTTATGGGAACCGAATTCGGTTTGAACAACCGGAAACTCATGTTCAGCCCCGGCATGGCCCGTGGACAGAAGCTGAACAACGTGCTTGAAACCTTCACCCTCAACTGCGCAGGCATTTCCGATTTTGATTCCCTCAACATTCCCTATCGGGCGATTGCAACTGACCTGCGCAAGGGGGAATCTGTTGCCCTTAAAGAGGGCAGCCTCGCCAAAGCCATGCGGGCCAGCATGGCGGTACCCGGTGCATTCACCCCGGTACGCATGGACGGCCGGGTGTTTGTGGATGGCGGAATTTATAACAACATTCCGGTGGATGTGGTCAAATCCATGGGGGCTGATATCATTATTGCTGTTGACGTCGGTGCTTCCGGGGCCGCAAAAGGTGAACAGAAAGATTTCCTCACACTGGGAGAAGTCATCGGGCGAACGTATTCCATCATGCAACGGCCCAATCAGGAGAAACAGCTGAAAAATGCCGATCTGGTGATTGCCCCCGATCTGATGGATTTATCCTCCTCCCAGTTTCACAAAGCTGCGGACATCATCCCCCGGGGACGCATTGCAGCAAACGAATTAAAAAAGGAACTTTCCGCATACTCCGCCGATGACTCCACATACGCTGCCTTCCTGAAGAAACAACGTTTTAAACATGACAAACAAATCATCGTCGATCAGGTTAATGTGGTTGGAAATGATCTGGTTTCGGAAAAGACGATTCGATATCGAATTAAAAGTGAACCCGGCCCCCTGGATCTGAGCACCGTCAACAAGGACCTGCTCCGCATGCACGGCATGGGCAACTTCCAGACCGTAACTTACGACCTGCACCCCAACGGCGAAAACTATGATCTCCTCTACCTTACGCAGGAAAAATTCTGGGGTCCCGGCTTCCTGCATTTCGGACTGAAGTTTGATTTAGCATCCAATGCTTCCATGCTCTGGAGCCTCCTGCTGAACTACACCCGCACGCAGATGAACGACTACGGCGGCGAACTCAGAATCGCGCTGCAGGCAGGCGGTCTCCAGCGACTGATCCAAACCGAATGGTATCAGCCGATTTCCTCTTCCGGAGTCTTCTTTTTTTCACCCACCCTTCGGGCTGAAGACTCAGACATCGACTTATACCACAATGACGATGTGATTGCCGAAGTCGAACACCAGGAAATTCTGGGCATGCTGGACTTAGGAATAAGCGGGTTCGAATTCGGAGAATTCCGCGTAGGTATGATAGGCGGATACGTCTGGGACGAAGGACATAGCGGAATTATCTCTCTCGGCGAGATCAATGAGCCGCTCATCGGGCTGACCACGCGCCTCAGATTCGATCAACTCGACGATCCAGTCTTTCCAACCAAAGGTGCGCGCATCACCCTCGACGGTCTTTTTTCAACCGATGAACTCGGCTCCGGTCAAAACTTCGACCGCCTTGAGGCCAGTGCCTTGGTGCCCTTCAGTATCGGCAGGCACACCGTGCTCCCGAAAATTTCAGCCGGCACCAGCTTTGGAACCGATCTTCCTTTCTATTCCACCTTTCATCTGGGAGGCCAGGACAGCTTTGCCGGTTATGCGCCCTACCAGCTGTTCGGAAATTATTACGGCCTCATGAGCCTGGGCTATCGCTACCGGTTAGGCCAGCTTCCTCCAACCTTAGGAAACGGCCTCTTTGCCCTGGCGCGCTTCGATGCCGGCAACACCTGGATGGATTCCGACGATGTGGATATCACAGACCTGGACTACGGAACACTCTTAGGGCTCGGTGCCGATACCGTAATCGGGCGCTGCATCCTGTCCGTGGGTAAAGCCAAAGAGCTCAGCCATCTGCGAATCTATTTCTCGATCGGAAATAATTTCTGATCACTCGTGGCGCAGTGCGTCGATCGGGTCCATCATGGCGGCCCGGCGGGCCGGGTAAATACCGAAGACTACCGACACGGTAACCGACACCGAAAACGCTACAGCAAAAGCCGGAAAGGTTAAGACCGTTTTAACATCGGTCGATGCCGTAATGACCAATGGAATGATCGCTCCGAAAATGAGGCCAATAACGCCTCCGGAGATTGACAGTAGCAACGTTTCCATCAGGAACTGAAGGACAATATCGGTTCGTCGTGCACCGAGCGCACGCCGGATACCGATTTCGCGCGTTCGCTCACTCACCGTCGCCAGCATAATATTCATGATGCCAATGCCGCCGACAATCAGCGAGATAGCAGCAATTGAACCCAATACAATATTAAACAAACGACGGGTTTCACGCGCCTGCCGAATCAGTTCAAGCGGCACCACAATACTATAGTCTTCTTTGGGATGATGCTTTTTTAAAACCCGGCGTGCAGCATCAACCGCGCGAACTACATTTTCCTGCTTGTCGATGGTCAGGATCAGCTCGTGCAGCTCAATCTTCTCAAACGTGCCGCCGCCATCAGCCCACTCCATAAAAAGATCACCGCGTTTCTGCAGATAGGTCCGCAACGGGATGTAGACATTCTGATTTTCTCCATCGAGCCACAACTGAGTACCGGAAGGCACTTCCTGCTGCGCAATATCGCCAACAATTCCAACCACCGTATACGCATCTCCGCCAATCGAAACCGTTTTCCCGACCGGATCGAACCCGGCGAATAAAAGGCGGGCCAGACGGGTTCCGATCACACACACCGGAGATCCGAATTCCATATCGGCACTGGTTAGAAAACGGCCGCGAACCATTCGGTAATTCTGTACATTGAGATACCATGGCGTCGTGGCAATCACATCGGTCTGAAGACGGCGGGCTTTGAAGCTGACATCATATCGCAGCACCTTCATGGCGGTGCTTGCGACCAGATTCGGGACAAAACGAGCCAGCCGCTCTGCATCCTCGTAAGTCAGGCCATAGCTCGCAACCATTGAGCTCCTGCCGCTTCCCCGGTTTTCGTCCTGCGGAACCTTGACGCTCTTCAGCAGAATATTCTGACTGCCCATGCGCTGGATCTTTTCCTGAATCTCCTGATTGGCTCCTTCGCCCACGCTCAGCATCGCCACCACAGAACACACACCGAAAATAATGCCCAGCATGGTCAGGCCGGCCCGCAGTTTGTACTGGCTGAGGTTTTTAAACGCCAGCTTCACCATCCGCTCTGGACGCATCGATATCATGCTTTGGGCGCTCCGCTCCACTCATTGGAAATAATTTCGCCGTCCAGAAACCGGACCACGCGTTGAGCCCGGCCTGCAAGCTCATCATCATGGGTTACCATAACAATGGTTTTACCTTCATCGTGCAGCTCATCGATTAACTCAAGAATTTCATGACCGGTTTTAGAGTCCAGGTTTCCGGTGGGTTCGTCGGCCAGCATAAGAATCGGATCGCATACAAGCGACCGTGCAATAGCCACCCGCTGCTGCTGCCCGCCGGAAAGTTCCATTGGTTTATGCTTCAGACGGGACTGCAGCCCCATGCGCTTCGCCAGCTTCTCCGCCCGCACGCGCGCCTGGGATTCAGGAACCCCCTGGTAAAACAGCGGCACTTCAATATTTTCCAGAACGTTCAACTGCGGGATCAGGTTGTAGGACTGAAAGATAAAACCCAGACGCCGGGAACGGATTTCAGAAAGCTCGTCATCATCCAGATCAGAGACATCCTGTCCGCCGAGCAGATAGGTACCGGCCGACAACCGGTCCAGACAACCGAGAATATTCAGACAGGTCGACTTCCCGGAACCGGATGCCCCCATGATCACCGCGTATTCCCCGCGATCAATCCGAAGGTCGACTCCCCGCATGGCAGTAACCCGAAGCGAGCCGTTAACGTATTCTTTAACCGCGCCCTTAAGCTCAACAATCGCCTCACTCATCGTCGGCCTTAGCATCCTTTTCCTTGGATTCTTCAGTCAACGGGCTCTTCTTCAGATTCGTTTCGGACTCCAGCTCCACTTCTGCATAGAGCAGCATCTCTTCGCCTTCTTCAAGTCCGCTGACCACTTCAATATACTGCGTATTGAATTTGCCGATTTCGACTTCCCGCAGTTCTTTGCGCCCGCGTTTCACGATATAGACATAGTGCTTCTCATCGTTCGAGACGACCGCCTGAATGGGAATATAGAGCACATCATAAAGTTCATCGGTCACAATCTCAACCGTTGCCGACATCCCCGGCTTCAGCTGTCCGTTTGCATCGGACAATACATCGACCATAATGGTATAGGTTTTCACCCCCGAGCTGTACCAATTCTGAGAATCCGGCACAGCACTTATTTTCCGGACCTGCCCCTTCAGCATCATCCCCGGCACAGCATCCAGCGTAGCAACCGCTTCCTGCCCCATGGAAACTTTATCAATCATCGCCTCCGGAATCCCCACTTTCATATCCCAGGCACTCAGGTCGGGAAAGGACAGTATCGGCTGCCTGAACTGCACGGTTGAACCTTCTTCAATTTTTCCCAGACTCCCGTAGCGACGCTGCTTGGGATAAAAAACCTGCCCGGCAAAATCAGCATACGCTTTGGTGTTTTCAAACTGTTCTTCGCGGGTAATCAGCTGATTTCTTTCAATTTCCAGACGCGTCTTTTTCGATGCAATGCTAGCGGCCTTACTCTCTACATCGGCCATAATGGTCTTTTCCAGACGTTCCAATGCCGATCTCGCATTCTTCAGCGCATTATTCAGTTCTTTGCTTCTTTTACGGTGCGTGTACTGCTGGAGGATATAGAGGTCCTTCTTTTTGTTGCGCACTTCAATCTCTTTGCTTTCCACACCGAATTGATCCGCCTTCAACTCAGTCTGGTTGGAATAGCCCTTGTCATATAACTCCTGCGTGCCCTCCAGTTCAATCCGGGCCGTCTGCAACTGCTGTTCGGCCAGATAAATGTCAGACGTCGCCTTATCCACCATCTGGGTATATTCGACCTCTTCATACTTCTCAAGGTCAAGCACTGCCAGCTCCACTTTCAACCGGGCGCCATCCAGGTCCGTTGCATTTTTAAGTTTCGAAATCAATAGATTTTCCTGAGCCAGCTTCAAACTCGCTTCGGCTTCGGCCACGTCTGACTGCTGATCGAGCAACCGCTCTTCCAACTGAGTGGATTCCAGTTCAAAAAGAAGCTGGCCGTTCGTAACCGTTGTACCATCTTCGACAATCGAAATAATTTTTGCATCCCGATAGGCCTCGTTCAGGACCTCCCGACTGCTTTTTGCCATCAATTCCCCGGACTGCAGGATGCTCACCACCAGATCCCCGCGTTCCACCTGACACAGGTGGGCCGTTTCCATATCAACACGGCTGTCGTCTTCACCCGGTTTCAGAATCAGGGCAGCAACCACAATCACGGCAAGGCCGATCCCGATCTGTACGCTACGGCGCTGCAACGGTTTCTTCATTTTCTGATTCTCCATACCACATTCCCTTGGGGTCTATTTCAAAACGTTCGATCTCATTCCAGAAATTCAGGCGGTTGATCGTATAATCAATCAACGCCGTCGTTGTTGCATTCTGCGCACTGAGCAAATCATCTTCCGCGTCCAGCAGGTCGCGGGTTTCGGCCTTTCCCTGCTTCAACAGCAATTGCGTATTTTCAACCCGGCGTTCGGAGAGCGTCACACTGAGCAGCCGGTTTTTATAAACGGACCGGTTCCGCTCAAGTTTTCGCCACAGATCCCGCACCCGGCGCTCCACATCCGACTCATCTTCTTCCAGGGCCCGAACCTCGCGGTCCAGCGAAATCTGCGCACGGCGGAACGCATTGCGCTTCTCCGTCCAATCAAACGGAAGGTCCAGACTGACGCCGAGATTCTGCGACACATCGCTGCCATCCGAAGAATCAAATTGTTTTTGCACATTATAGGAAACATCCAGATCCGGCAGAAAGTTACGTTCCTGAATCTCCAGCTGGCGCTCACTATCCTCCACCTGCTCCCGCTTGCTCACCAGATCCAGCCGATTGGAAAGTGCAAATACCATCGCTTCATCAAAATCAATATCGATATCCACCAGACCCTGAACAACCAGACGCTGCAGCTCGTTCGTATCCGGCATGACATTCAGATCAACCGGAAGTCCCAGGCTGTACCGGAAATCATCTAGCGCCTTATCATAGTTGGCCTTATTCAATGCCCAGCTGTCGGCGGCATTGAGCTCGCTTTGTTTCGCCTGTGCAGCTGCAAAGTCGGCAATACGTCCCGCCTTGGCATACGACTCGGAACGCTTACGGTTGATCACCGATGCTTCATAGTTTCTCTGAACATTGGTCAACCGGTCCCGCGACTGCAGCGTTGAATAATACAGCTCGGTCGTATTGATGACAAAGTCCTGCTGATACCGTTTGAAGTCGCGAACGGCATAAACCAGATCGCGTTCAGCCTGACGCAAGGGCTCTTTCGTCACCAGCGGTCCGAATCCGTTCAATAGCGGCTGGACAATATTCAGCGAGAGGGCATTGTTCTCTGAAGAGGAACTCGGGTTGGTGAAATAGTTCAGCAGGTTCTGCGAAAATCCAAGACTCACTTTCGCTCCGGATGCCAGCGTGCGCCTCACACCCACACCGAATGCAGCATCCACCCCGTTGTCTCCGAACGTTTCCGCCGTGCCATCCTTCATCGAAGTGTACGATGTTCCCGCACTGGCCGAAGCATTGTAGTTCCAATTGAAATCTTTCTGAATTTCACTCAGCCTCAGGGCCTCAATGAAAAGTGATTCTTTGCGGAACTGATACGAACGACTGTTCTCCATGGCAATAATGAGCGTGTCCGCAAGCGACAGGACCTCCGATTCCGCCTGAGTCTGATCCAGCTCCAGCAGACGCTCAACCATTTCATGCCGATCCTGGCCGATGGTGAACTCGCCCGGCTCCCCCAGCCCGTTGAGCTGGGCGCCACGGATATTCCCATACGCGGCCCGGTCGGCTCGCTCTTCTGCATAGTTCCCGATTTTTGTGCACGAAGACAACAACAGCAGCACGCAGGCCGCCCCCGCCCTCAAAAGTGGTATTCTAAATTCCATAACTCCCTTAAACAGTACTAGACGAATATTGTATAGAAACCCGGACAACGAAACTAAAAAAAATAACGTCATTTATTCTCTGCGCACAGTTCACAAGCCCGCATGCATATGCTACAAAATATTCCGAAGACTGCAAAAGCGGAAGACGATATGAAACAGGTACTGGTACTAATCAATCCAAAGTCCGGCATGAACGGTCCCTATCGCTATATCGATGCGGTTCAGGACGTCTGGGATAAGGACGATCGAGACGTTTATTTCCAGTTCAGCCAATCGGCCGAAGATGGAGCGTCCAAGGTTCGCCGGGCCATTGCCAACGGCATCGATACCATCCTTGTGGTCGGCGGCGACGGCATGGTCAACACCATCGGCTGCGAACTGGTGGGCACCAAGGTCAGTCTGGGCGTCCTTCCCGCCGGAAGCGGCAATGGATTTGCACGGCACTTCAAAACTCCGCTTCAGCCTGTAGCCGCAGCCGAAGCCCTGCTGAACGGCACCACGATCCCGATTGATGTCGGCAGAGCCAACGGCCGCCTCTTTTTTGTAACCTGCAGCCTCGCCTGGGACGGCGCGCTCGTGGAAACCTTCGAAAAATATCCCTTCCGCGGTCTTGCACCCTATATTCTCGCCGGAGCACAACAGCTCCTCGAGTATCGCGCCCAGCCCTTCCACGTTGAAATCGACGGCGAGGAAATAAAGCTCAAACATCCGCTCATTTTTACCGTGGCCAACCTTTCGCAGTTCGGCAGCGACTTCCTTGTGGCCCCCGATGCCATTGCCGACAATGGCAATCTGGAACTCGTCGCCATTGAAAAGAACGACATGCCCCTCGTGCTCGCGCAAGTGCACCGCTTCATTGAAAAAACATTCCACCACCACCCGCTTGTCGTTAACCGGCATTTCAAAAAAATGACGGTCCGTCGTCAGAACAATTCCCCCGTGCAGCTCGACGGCGAAATTTTCAACACCGAAAACGACGTCACCATCGAGGTCATTCCCAGTGCGCTCAACGTCATTGTTCCTCAATAGTCCCAAACATGGGAACAGAGTGGATTGACACACAAACGCAATCCGCAGTACGAAATACAACCTATGGACAACTTTTCAGACGATATCATTTTCATGCGCATGGCCCTGCGCGAGGCCGAGCAGGCCGCAGCCGAAGGCGAAGTCCCCTGCGGAGCCGTCATCGTGCTCAATGGCAGCGTCATCGGCAAAGCACACAACCAGACCGAAACCCTGAAAGACCCCACCGCCCACGCCGAAGTGCTTGCCATCACGCAGGCCACGCAGGAAGTCGGCAACTGGCGCCTCAACGAGGCCGTTATGTACGTCACCAAAGAGCCCTGCCCCATGTGCGCCGGCGCCCTTGTGCTTTCCCGCATGAAAAAAGTCGTCTGGGGCATGACCGATCCCATCCGCGGCGGCGCCGTCTCCAAATTCAACATTCTCAACGAAGCCGACCTCAACCACGCTGTCGAAACACAGCCCGGCGTAATGGAAGACGAATGCCGCTTCGTCATGCAGGAATTTTTCCAGAACCTGCGCCAGGCTTCCAAAGATCGGAAACGTCAAGCGCAACAAGGCCCCGATACCCCCTCAGAATAAAAGACTCCAGCGTTCCACCTCGTCCGCCCGTTCCAACCCTTGGAAATATTTAAACACCAGCATTCCTCCGTGATTCTCTGGGCCCTCCGTGGTGAACAATCCACCGCCACACCGTACTGCTCATCGGGAGTTTAGACAGGATAACAGGATCTACTGGATTATTTTAACACCCGCTGCGCTAAAGGCGCGAAGAACACAAAGGCTATTCCTCCGTGATTCTCTCGGCCCTCTGTGGTGAATAATCCACCGCCGCATCGTACCCCATCCTGTGAATCCCGTTAGGCTCCGGTTTACTCTCGAAAGAGAGCGCCCTGCGTCCGGAGCAACCCGCCCCCCCCCGAGGGCACGCCTCTTACTTTAAGAGGGGAAATCGATCGGGGCCGAATCAACTTCGGTCATAAGGTCTGCCAGAAAACAAGCTTGCCCTATAACGCCATACGTTATACCATTCTTTCCAATGATTGAAACATTCAAATGCAAAGAGACGGAAAAGGTGTATTCCAGGCAATACTCAAAGAAATTGCCCACAAATATTCAGCAAATCGCGTTTAGAAAATTAAGAATGCTGAATCGAAGTTCAAATGTTGATGATTTGCGAATACCTCCAGCAAATAGATTGGAGGCATTATCTGGAAACAGAAAAGGACAACACAGCATCAGAATTAATCAACAGTGGCGAATCTGTTTCCAATGGAAAGACGGTAATGCGTTCAATGTTGAAATTGTTGACTACCATTGAGGTTATAAAATGAAAAAAATTGCTCCAGTACATCCGGGAGAAATCCTGAACGAAGAATTCCTTAAACCCATGGGAATTAGTCAAAATAAATTAGGTCGTGATCTGGGAGTTTCTCCACGCCGAGTGAATGAAATTGTCCACGGAAAAAGAAGCGTAACAGCAGATACGGCCTTGCGTCTTTCGGTCTATTTTGGGAATTCAGCATCTTTCTGGTTGGGTCTACAGATGGATTACGATCTTGATGTTGCAGAAGATACTGTTTCTGATAGAATCCGCAAAGAAGTTCACCAACTCGCTGTTGCATAAAAAGTCGGAGAGAACCGTGCCTGCGGCACTATTTCCTTTGGAAATTATTTATCGCTCCGCTTTCAGCTTTATGTGCGTCGAAAGGAGAAGCAAAGATGCAAAATAGAATACTTAGCAGCAGTAAGGTGCTAACAGTAACTACGGTTGTTTTGATGTTGTTGACCAGTTCCTACAGTACCACGCAACAGGAAACCTCTGCTTCTTTTCGAGAGAAGTTGTTAAAGGGAACTTGGACATGGGATCTTGATTCGAATAGTGATGGAGCTTCAGATTCCGCTGATCTCTGGTGGGAACACGTCGACGCTCACGAACGATACCTTGTACCCAAGAATGACGCACAACTCGCCATCCTCAAGGGGAAAGTTTTCAGCAATCTTAGCTTGAGGGATCTTCGGACTGCGGACTTCGAAAGCACCCGGATATCGGCCTCAGACGCGAATCCTGTTCTTGATACAGGAACCGTCCTTGCCGTTCGCACAAGTGACGGTAATTACGCAAAAATCGAGGTCATCGGATTTGAGCCGTTAAAAAGCAGTCGCCACGACACCCAGAAGTATCACATGCGACTGCGTTACGTGCTTTATCAAAAGTAGACCATCCAACAAGCTGTATGCACGCGACGGCTTACAACTGCGCGTGATCCGTATAGTAAGCCCGGGCCCAGAGAGCGTGCTTCCGGGGTTTGACCTAACCCCACATCTTCAAAGAAACCCAGAGACATTACACCTATTTTCTGCAAAGCCTCTATTGCTTTACCGCCGCTTCGAGTTCCTTGATTCGTTTGTGATGAACCGAGGGAGGGAAGGCACCCTCTTCTGCTTCCTGAGCGAGAACGATATCGGCTTCGGCATGCTCCAGCAACGCGCCGTTCCAATCGGTGTAACTGGTGCGGGCCAGCAATTGGACATTGTACTGACTCGATGCAACCGCTCCGTATGCGGTCCAGTGCTCCACCGCCGCTTTCAGAGTATTTACCGCCTGCTTTTTATATTTCTTCTCGCCACTGGTTCTGAACTGATGCACCGCCGTACTGCCGCGAATTTTATCCGCATAATAATGCCCCAAATGCGCAAAAGCCTTCAGATCGCCCAGCGTTTGTTTCAGCTCTTTAGATGGAGGGGCAAGTTCCACCTTGCCCGAATCCTTGCGCCCGGAGGACGGGGTGGAACCCGTCCCTCCACGCAACACGCCAATTCCCTCCAGTGTCTTTTCGGCTAACGCATCCAGCTGATCCGCAACCTCCAAAGGGCTTATGCCATCGGACTCAGGAGCTTTTACATAATCACGGATCGACTGCATACCCCGGCCCGGCAACGGCCAGTACTCAATAAAGTGATCCACCGAATGATAGCCCTCTTTCTTCGACATGCAGGTTTCGGGCGACCACATGTGGTCCCAGTCGCGCCAGTGCCAGGTATTGATGAGCGGAATAATTTCCGATGCGGTCCGCCACGTTTCATAGAGCAGTGAGGATTGGAGGGGCGCACGCTGTGCGCCCGGGCGGACAGCGTCCGCCCCTCCATCAACGAGAAAGCGCAGAGCCAGGTGTTTTTCAAAAAATGCACGGTCCAGCGACGGGTCATACCCCAGCCGCCCCCACTGCATAAACTTATACCAGTGCTTATCGATCTCCAGCTGCCGGGGTGAATCCGGTTCAGTGCTGGTGAATTCGCGCCCCCAGACATAGCCGTCCGATCCCATGTGATACCCGGCCATCAGCGATTCGTCCGGCAGGTTTTTCATATAGCCGCGCACATAGTCGGGATTGCCCCATCGGAAATTAAAAATATCGTCGTTGCGCAGATTCATCCAGCAGGTCAGATTATATTTTTCGCAATCCGCCTGCAGCTGCTCCTTGAAAAACGACGGGTTGTTCACGGAATAGAGCCGCGCCTTGGCATATTTAAAGCCGAGATAAATCGGATCGGGATAGTTGGAAATAAAGTCATCCATCATCACCTGCATGCCGCTGTACCAAATGCGATGAATAAAATGGACCTCCCGGCCGGGCTGCTCCTTTTTCGCATCCACAATCCCCTGCCCGTAGGTCTTCCACATCCATTTTTCGACCGAATTTTCCCCTTCCAGTTTATTCTGCATGTGCTCGCCACAGGTAATACCCAGCCCCTTTAAGTCCGGATAGGTCAGCACAAACTGTTTCACGCTTTCGCGCATATAGTCGGCTGTCACCGGGTTCGTCTGCGAAGCAGTAATACCGTGCTTACCCTCGGCCCCATGCACCCAGATATTCCAGGTGATGAAATAGATATCGATGCCCCGGTCTTTGGCATAGGCCATCACGTGCTGCCAGAAGGCCACCTTTTCCTCCATAGTCATCGTTTTGATGATCGTATAGTTTTCCGGCTTCTGTAGCTCCGCCTGCATGTATTGCGGCAGCATGTGGTCATCCAGCTGATACGTCGGAACCGCGACATCCTCGATGGCGGCCTCGGGATACTTTTCCAGCTTCAGCATCGCTGTGAACGGATGGTTGCTCCAAAGCGTGAGCGTATTGAATCGATGCTCCGCCATGCGGTCGAGAAACCCGTGCCAGAAGTCAGTCGACCACACCTGCTCAATATTCATGCGCGCCGAGGTGCCGGAATCATCGTAACTCGGACAGCGTGCATCGAGCGGAATATTCATCTTCAGGCCGCGCCGTTTGATAAACGGTTCTTGATCGAGCTGAACCCCGGCAATGTCATCGCCGAAAGACAGCCGTTCGGCCAACTCCAGCCCGCCATACATTAAACCGCGCTCATCGCCTCCACAAATCAGCAGTCCGTCCTTCCCCGGCTGAATGGAAAAGGCCTGCTCCCCCAACGCCCCGTCAATCCGCATTCCAATGTTTGGAAGTTTCGACGCCGGAGCCGCGGCCCGTATTTTTTCAACCGCAAAATCCGCGCCCCCCATATCGGCGGGTATTTTAAACTCCGCTCCCCACGCGACAGCCTGCACTCCCAACCCGATTAAACAAACGACTCTAACCATTCTATTTCTCCCTGAACCTCAGCAGTGAGCCCAGTATACGCAAACACAATGTGAACACAAACAATCATCCTATTTGCCAGTTGATGATCCAGCTGAGGCTGTCATATTTATCGGCTCAACGTTACAAGGACTGAAACTATGAAACGCAACCATGCCACGCTCCTGAGTCTCGCTCTTTTCGGACTCATCGCCTCCGCCTCCGCTGTTCAGCGCCCCAACATGGTACTGATCATGGCCGACGACATGGGTCACGCCGACGCCGGCTTCACCGGCAGTACCGACATCCAAACCCCGAATCTCGACGCACTGGCCCAATCCGGCGTGGTCTTCAAACAGGGATATGTCACCCACCCTTTCTGCGGGCCTTCGCGCGCCGGCATCATGTCCGGGCGCTACCAACACCGCTTCGGCTTCGAAACCAACCCCGCCTACGACCCCACCAACCTGCAGATGGGCATTGCCGAAACCGAGCGCCTGGTTTCCACCCGCCTCAAAACATCGGGATATAAAACCGGCATCATCGGAAAATGGCACCTCGGCTCCGCTGCGCCGTTCCACCCCAACCGCCGCGGCTTCGACTTTTTCTACGGCTTCCGCGAAGGTGGCCACGACTATTTTGAAATCGACACCATCGAAGCCGGCGAAAAGCACTATCTGCTACCGCTCGAACGCAACAACCAACCCGCTATCTTCGAAGACTACCTGACCGATGCGCTCACCGATGAAGCCGTCGGATTCATTGAACGCTCCAAAGACGAACCGTTCTTCCTCTTCCTCTCCTACAATGCGCCGCACGCCCCGTTGCAGGCACCGGAAGAGGCCATCGCCAAATATGCCGGCATCGCCGATCCCAAACGCCGCGTCTATGCCGCGATGGTTGATGTCATGGACGAGGGTATCGGCCGCGTTGTACAGACCTTGGAAAAACAGGGACTGCGCAAAAACACGCTCGTCATCTTCCTTTCCGACAACGGCGGCCCCATCGCCTCCGAAGAAAATCCGCACAACGGCAACGGCTCGGCTAACGGCCCGTGGCGTGGCGGCAAAGGCGATTTCTACGAAGGCGGCCTGCGCGTTCCGATGCTCGCCAACTGGCCGGACAAAATCAAAGCCGGCACCACGTACGAAAATCCGGTCATCTCGCTCGATATCTCCCGTACCATCGTCGAACTCGGCGGCGGCGAAACCGCATCGCCGGAAATGGAAGGCGTCAACCTGATGCCGTTCCTCAATGGGGAGCAAACCGGCGAGCCGCACAAAGCCCTCTGCTGGCGCGGCTACAACCACACGCTCTGGTCCGTACTCCATGACGGCAAAAAATACGTCAAAAACAAATGGAACAAACCCGCCGAAATGTTTGATCTCAACACCGACCCCGCCGAGCAGAACAACATCCTCAACCAGAGTCCGGAATCCGCCGCAACCCTCAAGGCGCTCTGGAACGAATGGGACCAGCCCAACATTCCCTACCAGTTCTGGGAATTCTTCCAATACAACCAAAAGCGCAAGCAGTTCCACAAAGACAACATCCCGCCCGAAGCCAAAAAGGCGCGCGATTCAGAATAACCTCGCAGAGGCGCAGAGAGCGCGGAGCAAGAATATTCAGATCACGGCTCTGCGAGGAATCCCCCTATGGAAGGGTGATGCGGAGGCGGTAGAAGCGGTTGGTGCCGAAGGGCAGCGCGACGGGTGCGCCGGTGCCGGGCAGGTTGGTGACGGTTTGCCATTGAGGTAGGGCGGAGTGTCCCCACTCCGCCGCCCCCTCTGCCGACGGACGGCTGAGGACAGCCGTCCCTACCAAATCAGCGCATCCCTCGACCGTATAAACCCGCCCGGCGGCGGTGGCGAAGGCGATGCCGTTCGACGCGGTTCCAATGCTTGGGAAATCGGCGGCGTTGGTTGGCGATGTGGCCGCCGTAAATTCATCCCAGCTCGTAAAGCCGTCGCCGTCCGGATCGGCCCAAACATCCGGCACATAGACCACCGGCGAGTTTTCAAAAGGGTCTGGTGTTGCACCACCGTCAACAATTCCATTAATCGAAGCGGCGCGGCTGTAGGCGGGATCGGCGAGCGCGCCGCCTAAAACCCGCGCGTTCAGCTCGTCCACCGCCGCCTGCGCCAGCGCCGCGTTGTCCGTCGGCAGCATAAAGCGGAATTTAAACGTATCCGTATTCCCCGGCGTATTCACCACCCCCGAAGCATATGCAATGTTGAATGAGTTGGAGCTGAGCGCGTAGGTGGGGGGATCGAAAAAATGCTCGAAGTCTGTCGTAGAAACCCCCACCAACCCATCATTCGTCCCAAACGTTCCGTTGGCCGCAATCTGGTTATTGGCATCGACATAGTCGCTGAGGTTTTCCCACGTAACTCTGCAAAAAATATCGAGGTTGGTGGTCGCCGGGTCGTCGTCGATCTGGAACGACCCCTGAACCGCGCTGGTTCCCAGCACCACCGCCGCCTGCACCCGGAACGCGAGGAGGAGTATAACAGGTAGGGCGCGACCGCCGGGCGCGCCGCCCGTCCGCATAGACATGCGTGTGCGGACGGCTCGGCGAGCCATCCCTGCCCATCTGTTTCCCCTTCCAAACATGGGCAAACTATAAACCACATCGCGCGCGGCTGGCACGCAAAAACCGATGCGCCAACGCCCGGTCGGGGACCGGGCCTACACCGGGTGTCAATGCTTCTGTAGGCCGGGTGCCCCACCCGGCGCAGGCCGCACCGCCACCCATTCCGCCGTTCGCCCGGTCGGGGACCGGGCCTACATGCGAGGAAATAATTACCGCCCGACAGTCACCTTTACAGAATGCTGGATGCCGCCGGTTTTGTATTCGGCGCTTTTGCGGTCGGCGAGCGGAATGGCGTCGTCCCAGGAATAGGCGGTGATTTCGACGGAGCCTTTCTTGTGGCCGGTGACCTCGCCAAACTTATCGACGGAGGCGATGGATGGATCGCTGGATTCCCAAACGACGCCGCGCCGCGTGGCGTCTTCCGGCGATACGCGGCATTCGAGCTGCTTGCTTTTCCCGGCTCGCAGCGGCACTTCGCCTTTGACGATCTGGAGACGCTTGACGGGAACGTAGGCTTTCTTTTCGAGCACCTTGCCGAGGCCGTCGTAGGCGCGCTTTTGCTCGGGGGTGAGCTTATCGATTTCGAGGCCGCTGTAGTGCCACTTGTTCCAAACCTTCGGCACCTTTTTCTTTTCGGCGCCGGCCTCTTCGAAAAGGTCGGTGCGCAGGTCGAAGAAGCGGCCCTTGGGATAGAGCGTGCTGGGGGCGTAGCGCTTAAACTCCTTGGTGAAGGCATATTCGAGGACGTGGTCGGGATCGGACGATTTATTGTTGCCGTTGTACCAGGTGTAGATCCACTTGCGGTGATCGCCGCTAGCCTTCCCGGTGGCCTGCGGCCAGAAGCTGATGCCGTCGAGCGCATCCTTGTTGGGCGGCTCGATGCCGGCGGCGTCGCAGAGCGTGGGCAGGATATCGGTCAGGTTGACCATGCTGGAATAGGACTTGCCCGCCGAAATTTTTCCGGGCGCTTTGAGCAGCAGCGGCACGTGGAGGCCGCCCTCTTTGTTGGAGCCTTTGTCGCCGAGGAATACGGTTCCGTCGGGCAGCGTGTGCGAGAAGCATTCCTTGGTGCCGTTGTCGCCCATCAAGACAACAAGCGTGTTGTCGGCAATGCCAAGCTCGTCGAGCTTGTCGAGCACCTGCCCGACCATCTTGTCGGTGTAGGCGAGCATGTCGGGAAAATAGCGGCGGTCGTCGCCTTTCATGAAGCCATATTTGGTGGGTTTTGAAATGTCGTGCTCATCAAAAATGCTCTTCGGCTGCGTGTCGGGCGTGGGCGTGTGCTCGTCGTGCATGAGCACCATGGAATAGTAGAGGAAGAAGGGCTTGTCCTTGCTGCGGTCGAGGAAGTCGAGGGCATAGCGGTTGAAGATGTCGGGGCCGTAGCAACGCCGTCCGGTGACGGGATCGATGCCTTTGTAGTTCATCATCTTGCCGTTTTCGACAATGTCGGGATCGATCATGCGGTAGCCTTCGGTGACGACGTCGAAGCAGCAGAACTCGTCCCAGCCAAACTCGGAGATGTAGTCCTTGCCGTGAATGGCTTTGGTGCCGCGCGTTTGCTTCCACTTGCCGACGATGCAGGTTTCGTAGCCGGCCCGCTGGAACAGGTCGCCAAAGGTAATGTCGGAGGCGTGCTGCGATTTGCATTGATGGTAGTTGCGGATGTTGTTCATGCCGCTCATCAGCGCAATGCGGGTCGGCTCGCAGAGCGGATAGGCATAGGCATATTCGCACTTCATTCCGTCCTTCGCCAAGCTGTCGATGCGCGGCGTTTCAAACTCGACGTCTTTGAAGAAGCCCTGCGTTGAGCTGATCTTGTTCGCGCCATAGGCCGTGATGCCGTAGTGGCTGAGATCATCGATCAGAATAAAAACCACATTGGGTTTCGGTACTGCCGTCGTTGCGGCGGCCGTTAAGAGACCCGTAAGAAAAATTGCAAAGCGCTTCATAAAATCAACTCCGTTATCCCCCGCATTGGGCGGGAGTCATTTGTGAACAATAACAGGAGTTAATTTATGCTGAACAGCAAAGATTGGAAACCTAGTCTTTGGAACAAGGTCGGTGTTAGTCTTTGCTGGAGGAAATGACCAGATTATCGATGCAAACGAGGCCCAGCTGATCGTTTGGCGCATAGAAGCCGACGTGAGCGCGGGAGGTGTTCCACATCGACTGGGTCACCTTGTCTTTCTTGTTGTCGGTAAACCGGATCTCCGCCAATAACTCATCGGTTTCAGCACCGGAAATCTCGACGGTCGTCTCAAAGGAGTCCGGCTCAGTCAGTTTTCTGGAGACCAGTTTAAATTTATACCATTGGGAAATCGACACATCCGAGTCTGAGCGAATCAGGAAGTTTTCTCCGTAGAGACGTTTGGAGGAACCGTCCGGCATGGCACCGATCAGCACCCAGTCGCCGGTCGGCGTGGCTTCCAACTGAATGCTCCAACGGGCTTTTTCGCTCAGCAGGGAATTACCGAACATGAGCGTCATCACCGGCTTAGGCATGCTGATTTCGATCGGTTCGACCGCCACCTTGAAATCAAAGTCTACAGTGAGTGTACGTCCCGGCAACCAACGGACCGGCTCACCGGTTACACAGCGGATCGGCGTTTTTGAAGCGCGGACCACCAGGGCTTTATCCCCATCGTCCTCGCTGGTGCCCAGCACATCCATGATGGACAGAGCCGAGGAATCCTTGACCTTGTCATAGATATTCCACTCCATCTGACCTTCGATCGGCCCGACGGCGAAGTCGTTGAAATTAAATTTCTGCGTTTCCGTTTGTGCGAGCGCCGTCAGACTCAACATCCCCGGAACCAGTAATTTCAGCCACATTTTATTCATTAAAAGCATACCCCTCTGACTTCAGATTTCATATTGAAGCCAGAGAGTAGCAAGACTGTTGCCAACTTTCTACTGATTTACCGCTGCGCGGATGACAGCCGTACCCACAAAACCGTCGTCACCGTCCGGGAAAGAAACCGTAACACTGTTTTCGGCCAACAGGTCGGCTGGATTCAGATACACCATTTTGGTGGTTCCGTATTCGCCAGCACTCAAACGGTCCGCGCAGTCTTCGAGCGGCACATTCAGCGGCTTGCCGTTGAGCGTGATGACCGCTTCGTGGCTGGATTCCGTTTTACGGGTCAGGCCGACACGCAACTGGGCATAGTCGATGTTTCCAACCATTGGAACCTTGATCTTAAACTCGGCCTTCTTCATCGGAACCATGGTTTTGTCTCCGTAGCAGACGACCTCGTTTACGCGGCCCTTTTCCTGAATGGTTTTCCCGAGGTCGGCCACAATCATAACCGCTTCACGACCGGTCAGCATGAGCTGCTCGGGTGTCTCGATGGTTTCCTCCGTGTAGTAGGCGGTGTAGTCCGCGTTCCGGCCGAAACGGCGGATCTGAATACGGTCGGCATCAACCCCGTGCAGCGCCACGGATTCCGGACGCCAGCTCTGGTTGTTGATAGCCAGATAGAGCTTGCTGCCGTCCACGAACGCCCGGGTCTGCAGGTCGGGATCGTTGGCGAGCAGCTTGACCCGGCGGCCATCCACATCGCGGAAAAATTTATAGAAATCGATCATCGTGGTTTCCACCCACTTCTCTTTTTCGGTGTAGTTTTCCGGCACATAGAGACCGGCATAATATTTAGTATCCCACGCCCAGGTGTTCGGCAGCAGGAACGGAACCGACTTCTGTACCGTATGCGGATGATCGATGAACGCCATCGTATTCGCCAGAATACTGCTGACGTGTACAAAGGAGACGATGGAGCGTTTTTTCAGTTCGTTTTCCCAGGTGTCTTCCGGGAAATACTTTGCGGCAATTTCAGCGGCCAGCAGCTCGCCGTCGTACATGCCTTTCGGCTGAACGTTGATGTAGCCGCCCTGCTCGCTCACCACCACGTCGACTTCTTTGCCGAAGTTGTTCACGGTGTAGTTCTGCATCAGGTCCAACGAGCCTTCCAGCGCAATGCCGGACTGCACCCGGCCTCGAAAATCCTCGTCTTCCCACTTGAAATAGTCGTAGGAGTGGAAAGAATAGAAATCCATCTTCGCCTGCGTGTTTTTGATGAAGCCCTTGAAGCCGTTAAAATTCTGGTAGTTGTCGCGGAAGAAATAGGATACCGACTGACACATGCCGCCCACCTGCACGTCGGGCGTCAGCGCGTGCACCTTTTCCTGCACGGCCAGATGCCAGTCCGCCATGTGCTGGTCCACAAAATATTTCCAGTGCGGTTCGTTAAGCGGCTCATAGAATTTCGGCCGGTCAAAGTCGGAATAGTTATATTTCATGACCGCGGCCGCCAACTCGGCGGCAGCATCGATATTTTCCGGAATCCACTCCGGTGTACCGTGATAGTCCGCGCCCTCCTGCATGTGTTTGCCCATATATTCCGGATACGCGTTATGATTCCCGTGCGCAGCCACATCCAGGTTCGGACCGAAATCTTCAACAAACTGTTTTCCAGGGGTTGGAAGTTTCTGCGTTTTCAGCGGAGTCACGTCGGCATAACCCGGACGGTTCGGATCTTCCTTGAGCTGTTTTGCCGTCCATTGAACCGGCCCAAGACTGCGGCCGAAGGAAATACCCAGATCATTCACCAGATAGTCGTAAACCTCCGGCGTCATGCGCTGGTCAAACCCGGTGCCGTTATCGCTCACGGCAAAATAGCGCTTGCGATCCACCTCAGAAACCCCGCCGACAGCACGCGTCGTTTCGGCCTCCACCACAATGTACGATTTTGAGGTATCCACCACCCGCTCCGCTTTCCGATCAGTGGAAACGCAACCGGTCAAGACCGCGGCCGAACCAGCCGCAACACCTGAAATTAGTATCTTCTTCATCTACAACTCCTTTATTGAGAACACAAACATTAATATGCAAAATAAAGCCCCGTCGCACCGACGGGGCCGTAAAATTTATTTAACTACAAATTTGCGGGTGGAAACCGCATCGGCAGTCGGGAAATCAGCCGGCACCTTCTGGGATACTTTTCCCGAAGCCGCCCACTCGCAACCGCGGGTGAAGGTGACGATAAAGCCGACGCCTTCAAAAGCCGGCGTGTCGTGTCCGAGCGTGGTATGGAAACAACGGCCCTTACCATAATCCAGTGCCATGAGCATGGGCTGATGCTGCCCTTTCCGCGCCGGAACGTTCTGATCTTCACCGGTGGCCAGCACCGTCATATTTTCCGCCGGGCCACGCAGCTTGGCATAACACTCGTCTTCGGAGGTCAACCAGCTTGCCGGCAGGCCCTTCATGACTGGATGCTTCGGGGCACGCACAATGATTGGAAATTCATGGCGCTTGCCATGCGCTCCAGCACTTCCCTTGGACGTATCGCGAATCTCTTCACCTGCGTCGTTGAAATAGACCATCGGGCCGCTTTTTTCATTACGCCCGCCCCATCCGCCAACGCCGATCATTTTATTGAATTCCAGCCACATCGGCCAGGCATTGTCGGCCGCATGCACAGAAACAAATCCACCGCCATTGATCATGTAGTCTTCCAGCGCCTTCTGCGTTTCTTTCGGCAGATCTGCCGCTTTCCAGCCAAAGTTGGAAACAATGACGTCGTAGTCTTTAAAATTCGGTTTAAAATCAGGATCGGTCTGAGGGTTCTTAGTTTCCTCGTTCGGGAAATCACCGGCCATGGGTAGAAACTTCGCTTCGCGTGCGGACTTCCAGATAAAGCGGGTGCGGTCCACTTCCACCTCAAACAGCCCGGTTTCTTCCAGATACTGCTTCATCATGATGGTCGATTTCGGCCAGACGGCATGATTATTCTGCCCGTCAACGATCAACGCTTTCAGTTTGGCATCGGCGCTAACCACTGCGGCCAGCATGCAAATCACACTCAATAAACGGGTTTTCATAATTAATGTCCTTTATACAGATTGATAGGCTTCAAAGGATAAGACGTCGCCTGTCGAGATTCTTGTACGAAATCTGCGCACATTTGTATGCTGGCCAAAAGATCACTCATCCGGCGGAAACACATAGGAGTACTCCGGATCCAGCTTTTGAAGCACATTTGTTGCAAACCGCTCCGGCAATTCGAACAGAATCAGCGTCTCCTCCATGGTATAATCCGTTGCATCTTCCGTTTTGGCAATTTCCGGCACATCGAACTTATGACTGATGGTCAGAAATTTATTAGTCACAAACGCCGTATCCAGCTCGATGACCTCTTCAAACTTCATGGGGGTATCCTGCCAGTCGAGCGTCAGCACCATCCCTCCGTTTGGAAACGGAAGCGTGGCAAAGGACTGATTTCCAACCACCGCCAACAGTTTCTGATTGCCATACACCAGCACCTCGTCCGCCGTCGGCTCCGGCTCGGTGCGGATCAGGGTGAGAGTTCCAAAGGCTGGAACTTCCTTTTCCACCACCACCGGAAGCGGATCATTTTCCAATGGCTGGACCGGCGTTCCGCATCCGTACAGCCACACCCCGCACAGGGCGGCTGACCCCATTTTTACGATTGAGTTCCTAAGCATGGTTCAAACCTAGCGCGCCGCACCGGTTGAAGGAATCACTTATTTTTCCTTCAGCAGGTTTTTAAATTTCCGGGGAGCGCGCTTTTTCGGTTTATGAACCACCAGCTTAAGCTTTTTGATTTCGCTCTTCGATTGATCCGCGCCCACGCGGGCAATTACGCGCTCGGAACCGCTACCGACCGAACGGACCGTATGCTGCTGCATAACGCCGTCGGAGCTCCATTTTTTCCCATCATTGGAACCGACGATTTCAAACCAGTAATCCGGGCCGAGCTCTTCCAGACGTTGGAACTTCAGCGCCAGATAGGTGCCCTGCGCATCGGACACCTGTACCGTGTGCGGGAGCTGCTCTTTAGTCGGTGACTTCGGGTCCTGCGGATTCCCGCCGTGAATGTATTCATGGAAATTATCCACCCCGTCGCCATCCGGATCGTCCATCGGGTCCAGCGAACCGAATGTCGCCTCAAAGGCATCCGAGATACCGTCGCCATCGGCATCGGCCGGCGGCAGCGGTGCTTCCGAATCGGTATTATACAGATCGAACTGCGCCAGCAGCGGTTCCAGCTTTTCCTTTTCAGCCAACAGGGTATTTTTGTATTCGCCGTTCGGCAGATCCTCGAGCTTGGTGAACGAGTGGTAATCCCCTGCCCGTTTATTCACGTCATACCAGTCGCCCACGCCATCGCGCAGCACCTTATCGTTCCGAATCATCTGGGCATCGATGCGCATGGAATAGATCCAGTCGCGATGCTTCTTCGTTTTCCCGGTCAGATAAGGCCAAAGACTTTTTCCGTCCAGCTTGTCGTAGTTCGCCGGAAATTCATATCCCATCAGCTCAGCCAGCGTCGGCAGCACATCGGTAAAATCCGCCTGAATATTCTGCCGCCCCACCGGAAGCCCGCGCAGTCCCGGCGCATAGATGAGCAGCGGCACGTGCATGCCCTGCTGCTGGGTAATCCGGGCTTTGCCGAAATTGCCCGCATTGTCCTGCGTTCCGTTATCCGCACTGAAAATGATGATCGTATTATCCAGCTCACCCATGGCCTTCAGCTTTTCAATATACTGCCACAGGTTGTAGTCGAGATACTCCACGTGATAGCTCAAGCCGTTCGGCGTGATGTTCTCGCGTTTATATTTTCCACCGCCCAGCGGTGTATGTTTCGGATCTTTGCGGATATACTTCCCGTTCTTCCATTCCAGCTCCGGTGTGCCCGGCCAGACGGTCGGTGTTCCGGGAACCGCGCAGTCTTTGGCCAAATGCCCGAGGTGCGGCGTGTGCAGCACAAAGAACGGCTTATCTGCCGCCTTGGAGCGATCCATGAAATCAAAGATATATTCCATCTCCAGATCGGGCGCAAAATCGTTAATTTCCGTCTTCGCAAATTTGAATGGTTCGTTCGGGAAGTCCGGATGGTTCAGCAACTGAATTTCCGGCCAGAAGAAAAAGGATTCATGGTCCCAGTCATCGGGGTTTGCGGTGCGGAAAATCGGGTACGGGTTTTCATTCGGCGTACCGAACGGGTTCCAGGCTTTATGCCGGAACGGCTCGGCCGGGCTGAATACACACTCATTAAACCCCATGCTCAGCGCATCGCCACCCGATGAAATATGGTTTTTAGAAACCCAGATATTGGCGTAGCCCGCATCCCGGCTCATCGTACCCAGCGTGATCGGCGCGCTTTCGTAGGCCGAATAAACTGTACGGCAGTCCGCCCCGATATGTTTGTTGTCCCAATACTTGTTATTGTAGGCATAGGTGCCGTTCATCAGCAGTACCCGACTGGGCTTGCAGATGGTCGCGGCCCAGAAGGTTTCCACAAAACAACCGCCCTTCTTCACCATCCGATCCATCATCGGTGTATCAGCTCGGCGGCCATCCGACCACTTTGTTGATTCATACATCGGGAATTCGCGCGCACTGATATCGTCCGCCATCACCAGAATCACGTTCATCGGTTTCGCGCAAACGCTCCAGGCGCCCCCCAGCAACAAAACAAGTAAAACCTTTTTCACAGCAATCTCCCTAAAACTGAACTGATAATAATAGGCAAAATGATTAAGAGCAGAATGATTCCTGAATATCCTGATAATTATTTTGCTCTAAATCATTTTGCTTTCTGCGTCATCACCGTCTTGATGCGGGCGGCGGAAACAGTGATGCCGTCTTCTTCCGTGGAGACGCGCAGCGTGTTCGCCGCCTTCAGCATGGCGGGATCGATATCCAGTTCAACATAGTCGAAGAACTGCGGAGTGCCTTTTCCATAGGAAAGATCAACAACGCCCACTTCGGTTCCGTTCAGCGAAATGGTTACCGGTCTGGAAATACCGCCGGTGCGGTGCAAACCGACACGCAGTTGCGCCGAATCGGCTTTTTTCACGCTCACCGGAATCGGCAGCTCGGCGGAGCCCTTCACTTTGATCGCGGTGCCATGGCCGTAGTGCAGTTGCTCACGCAGCGTCTTCTTCAGTTTCGGTGCTTTTTCCAACTGGATTTCATAGATGGCCGTCACATCGACCCCCATCGGAATTTTTCCAAGGGTTGGAAGTTCGTCATACACAAACTTCACTTCGCCTTTTTCAAACAGCACCATGCGGCGTTTGATGGATTCAATTTTTCCACGCTTTGGAAGCAGGGTATCGATGTCGAGTTCGATGCGCCGACCGGAATGGTTGTTCACCGCCAGGCGGATCAGGTCGCCGTCGATCACGGCCTGCGTGCGGACTTTATGCTCTGCGTCCGAAACCGGAATACGCTTCCCTTTGAACCCGGTCCACATATCGAGAAGATACGTGTTTTTGGTTTTGATAAATTCGCCGTCGGGCGTCTGGTGAATAAAGGTTTCAAGGGAGTCCGGCGCCCAGTGCATGAAGGTCAGCATGAATGGCACCGTAATTTCGAAATCCTGCGGGCGGTCCATAAACTTCAGCATCAATGAATTGATGTTTTTGATATGCATCCAGTAGCCGCGTTCATCGCGCACAAAACTGAGCGAACCGTATTCGCTGCAGACCATCGGTTTGTGATTGCCGGTTTCCGCCATGTGGGCTTTCAGCATATCAACCGTGTTTTCAAAGCCGCCCTGAATGTAGCTGTGGCCTTCGCGCTGCACGCGCTCCAGCGAATCCATGGCACCTACTTCGTAGAAGTGGTGCGAGTAGTAGTCGAGATGGTCGCGCGTTTCATCCATAAAGCGGGCCTGGTTTTTCCAGATCTTGAAATCGCCGGCATAGGGAATAAACCACGCCGAAACCGGGCCGCCCACCTGCACATCCGGCACGTCTTTATGGATGGCATCGGCCATCGTATTATGAAAGTCCGCCAGCAGCCCCCAGCCGTCGTATCCTTTTTCGTGATGGTAGATCCATTCCGATTTTACATCACATTCGTTTTTCACTTCCCAATAATTGGCCGTCCGGCCGCTGTCGCGAATCTGGGACTTGAGAAAACGTACGCAGGAATCCGCCGCCGCATCAAACTTATCCACGGCGGGCGTACCGCGTTGGTTCGGTACCCCGGGAAAATTGGTAGTGTGCATAAAGCGCGGCCAGGAATCGAAACACATAATAAATTCAAGATTCGGATCCACCCCTTCAAACTGCCAGAAATCTTCTTTATCGAAAAATGCCGGATCCGCGTAGCCGGATCCCGGCCGCGCCGGATCTTCTTTCATGGTCAGCATCGAACTCGCCGCACCGTAACGGTCTTCATAGGCCGGCCCCAGTTCGACCAATTGACGGCCGGGTACAAATCCCATGCCCTTGAAATAGGGTTCTTTGCCCGAGCGGTCGGCATTCGGCATCGCATAGTAGCGGAAAAAGCGTTCCGGCTTGATATCGCAGATACCTTCAACAGAACGGAGGTGGGTGGCATCGACCGTCAGCTTGACCGGCTTGACCGGCTTATCCAGCCCAGGCTCCCGATAGATGGATTCATCGAAGGTCATGGCAATGCCTTCACGGTGTACAAACTCCACCTTTTCAATGGTACCCTGTCCTTCAATCACCAGCGTCAGCGGAACATTGAGCGCGCACATAAACGAGGTGACTTTAATCTGGATCGACTTCTCGCGCTGGGCGGTGATGCCAAGAACGGGATTGCCGGCACCCACACTGGTCACCAGCACCTTGGTCACGCCGTTCAGATTCTGCCCGATGAGTTCCACCTGTTTGAAATCGAAAATATGCTCGTTGAGCTCAAACGGAATCGGCACTTCCAATTTTCCGTTCACTTCAACCGGCCCTTTAAAAAACGGAACGTGCGTCAGCGCCTTGACGCCGGAGTTCACCTGCACCTTGGTTTTTACATCAAAATTCGGCACCACCTCTTCAAAAAGGCGCTGATGCTTGGCATAGGCCTCCTGCCCCGCCACGCCGAGCTGCTCAAGATTCAGCTCCGCAGCTCGAACTCCACACACGATCAGAAAAAGGGATAGCACAGAAGCACCCAAAGGACGCAAAGAGAATGGAGCCCCTTTCAGGTTTTCAGGATAAACAGGACTTCTTCGTGTTCTTTGCGATCTTCTGTTGAATACATTTTTACACATGAGAACCATAACATTTCCTTTCAAAAAAAGATCCAACGATTGGAACCCCCAACCGTTGGACAATCAAATTTATTTCTTTGGTGCTGCGGTCGACTCACGCGTCAGCAGATGCGGCTCAAAACGCAGTTGCCGAACCGGGACCTGACGCTCTTTGTTTTCTACCCGGTCGATGACCAATTGAGCAGCTTGAACACCGATTTCATAGGCGTCCTGATGCATTGTTGTGGCGGGCGGAATCATATATTCGGAAAATTCCTCATCCCCGAATCCCATTACCGACAGATCTTCAGGAATACGGACACCCAGTGCATGCGCCGCTTTATAAATACTCGGGAGCATAAAGTCGCCGCCGGCAAAAATGGCGGTCGGTCCATTCGCTCCGGAAATAATGTCGGCGATCTTTTTCTGATTATTGGTGTCATCCTCAAAATCCCAGTCCTCAAAGAACATCGCCTCATCCGTATCAGCATGTTTCGAGATCGCATACTCGAAGCCGCGCTTACGCAACAGCAGACTTTCGGCATCGGTGAAGATCCCCATCATCCGCCGGTGCCCCAGTTCCAGCAAATGCTCTGCCGCCAGCTGGCCCCCATGCTCGTCCGCCGTGCCAACAAAATCGAATTTTTTTTCGCTGGTCAAAGCGTAGTCCACAGAAACCACCGGCATGTGGTGCTGCTCAATTGCCGAGGAAACATCGTCCATGCGTTCCGGATACGGACGAATGATCAATCCTTCCACACGGCGCTCAGCCAGACGTTGAACCAACTGTTCGTCCTGCCCATCCTGATTGTGCATCAGCAGAATCGGCAGATAGTTGCGCTTCATCAATTCATCATGCGCTCCACGGAAAATTTCCTCCGTAAAATTATCGATGAACGGATCGATGATCAGACCCACGGAATAGGTCTTGCCACTCTGCATGCCCTTGGCAAACAGATTGGGAACATAACCCATTTCCTTGGCCACTTTTTCGATCTTACGAACGGTAGCTGCTTTGTGAAGATGAGACTTACCGTTGAGCACCCGGCTCACGGTCTGAAAGGAATAGCCGGTTTTCTCGGCAATGTCGCGGATAGTGATTTGTTTACTCATACTCACAGGTGTTACCACAAACATTTAATAATACGCAATGTTTTAAAGGCGATGTTTTATCCAGACATCAGAAATTCCTGAGAATTTAACAAACCCGGTTAACATTCCTTCTTCTTGTTTTCCGCCCGTGCCCCGTTAGTATGATTTCATGAAAAGACTGGCCCCCATTTTAATTGTCACATTCCTCACCGTTCTGATTATCATTGTTGCCCCATTTACCCATTGGGAGCAGTGCAGGATATGCGGCGTTCAGAAAATCGAACGCGGATTTTTCCGGCAAAAAGTAGATTCGTGGTCTCTCGATGAATTCGATGAATACGGAACGTATGCACAGTGGAAAGAACTCAACAAAGCGGACGCCTGCGTGCATCAGTTCACCGAGGTAAAACACAAAACGCCGAAGATGACTCTTGAACAACTGGCCGCTCCCGAAAACCACTGAATTGAACCGGACGAAGGGGTTCCATTACTTTCCAGCCATCGGAAACCGGAGGGCGACGCTCCGTCGTCGCCGTCCTTCCAGCTAGCGGCGCGCTCGGTGAGCGAGCCCTGCCCTTAAACATAAAAAAAGCGGCGCTTATGCCGCTTTCTCCATGAACAATCCGAGTCAATCGGTGTTTATCTGTGGCCAAAAAGTCAGTTCACTTTAAGGACCGCACCGGATGAGGTGTTGTATTTTCCGCCGCGGAAGGCACAGAACAGATATTCCGGCTTTCCATCACGCAACAGCACCTGCGGACGTTCAAAGCGCCCTTCCCGATCCAGACCGTTCGGATCTTCATTGAAATAACGATGCGCTTCATAGAATCCGATCTGCGGATCGGTCCAGTTTTCACCATCTTCGGATTCAAAATAGAGCCCGTATTCATGGTTCCAGTAGCCCATGTCGCGCATAATCATTTTATAAAGCCCGTCTTCGATCCAGATGTAGGCATCTTCGCTCTGCGCATTTTCACCCACATAACGAAGATTAATCATCGGACCGTCGCCCTGCTTCACCCATGGACCTTCCAGCGACTTGGCAATGGTCAGGCCATACTGACGATTGGTGTTTTCACCCGTCCAGGTTCCCAGATCGTTAGCCAGTGCAATATCTTTTTCCCAGTCGGCAATGCACCAGGTTTTATAATAGAGCCTCAGCTGACCATTGGGCAGTTGAACAAAGGCCGGATTCGTTGTGCACATGGAGTTCCAGGCCTGGGGATCATCGGAAGGCTGAATGATCGGCTCCGGCGATCGCTCCCACGGCCCATCCAGTGAGTCGGCGGTCGCCATGCCTACGCGCTTGGTGTAGACGGTTCCATCGGAAACGCCCAGATAGAACAGCACATATTTATCACCGATTTTATGAATGGTGGGGTTATGACAGCTGCCACCATCCCACCAATCCCCCCCTCGAGGAGCAAGCGCAACATCGACCGTTTCATACGGCCCGGCGGGATCATCGGCCACCGCATGCGCAATTTCGCAACAGGTCAACCAGCCTTCATGATCGGCTTCGTTTTTCCAACGGGAATAAAAGACATGCACTTTCCCGTCCGGTCCATAGATGGGAGAACACCCCCAAACATTATAGTCGGCATCCTCCAGAATTCGCCCCACACCGGTGAGGCGTTCACAGAAATCAGAGATCACCTCCGGTTTGCTATTCACTCGATTGGCAGTTGCGCTTGTCATTATTCCCCTCCCATCACAACCTCAACAACGGCCTCCCCGTTCACCATTGCCGGGTCGATGATCTTCCCGTCGATCAGCTCGCCATTCACTTTTACTGATTTCACACCCTTGACGACACCGTCCGGATTCGATACCGAAATTTTATAGGTCGCTCCACGGTATTCACGGGTCATGCTGTACTGATCCCAGTCGGCCGGAATGCATGGATTGATCTCCAGCCCGTCGAGGGTCGGGCGCACACCGAGTAGATATTGCGTACCCACCAGATCCATCCATGCGGCGGTTCCGGTCACCTGCGTGACATTGGCCCAGCCGTGGCGTTTGTTTTCCGGACCGATAATGTTGGAGGCATAGGCATACGGTTCGGCTTCGTAGCGCTCCAGTCCGATATTGGTCAGCGCAGTATGCGGAACCATGTCGCCGAAGATTTTCCAGGCATCTTCCGAGCGGCCCAGTTTTGCGAGAGCGATAATCGCCCAGCCGTTCGCCTGACAGAACACAGCGCCGTTTTCCGCGCAGCCCGGATTGTATCCGGTGAACGGGTCGGGATCGTGCGGATAGGTCTTGAAGCCCGGATAAACCAGACGCAGACCGAAATCCGTTTCCGTGAACTTGATGGCGTTGTCCATGCCGCTGTTATTCTGTTCGTCGGTACCGACGCCAGCCCACACAGACCACGACTGGGGATTAATAAAGATTTTACCATATTCCGCCTGCTTGGTTCCGACAATGTCGCCTTCGTCGGTAAAGCCGCGACGCCAGTATTCGCCGTCCCAGGCGTGGGTTTCGAGATTGGAAATCATTTTATCGAGGCAATGCTGCAGGCGGTCCAGATCGGCCTGCGGCTTGCCGGCCGCCGCACCGATTTCGAGCAGCTGACGCAGGATAATGACATACTGCTGGCCGCAGAAGATCGATTCGCCTTTGCCGGCACGGGAGAAACGCAGGATGATGTCGTTCCAGTCGCCGTGGAAGGTCAGCGGGAAGCCTTTTTCACCGAGGTTGTTTTCGGTGAAGTCCACGCCGCGCATCAGATGGGTCCAGACCGTATCGCCGCCATAGGTGGTCCAATTGTCTTCCTCAGAGAGCCACGGCACTTCAGTTTCGAGCAGGCTGTAGTCCGCCGTCTCCGCCAGAATCGCGTAAACGACCATCGGCATCCAGAGATGGTCGTCGGCGTGCTTGGTGACACCGCGCGTCATGCTCGGACCGTCTTCCGGATAGCAGGTGTGCAGCGCATGGCCGTCTTCAAACTGCTGCGAAAGCAGGTAGAGACACATATCGGTTGCCCACTTCGTATCGCGATACGCCACACCGACCATATCGGTGGCGGTATCGCGGTAACCGAATCCTCGGTACCCCGGCGCATGCCAGGAGGTGGAGCGGGAATAGCGCCCGTTGTGCACGGTCTGGATCGGGCTCCAGGTGTTGATCTGGCGCTGCACATCCTTGTTCGGGATGTCACAATCAAATTTGCTGAGGTGGTTATCCCACCAGGCGTTCAGCTTGCCGAACTGGGCATCAATGTTTTCATGGCTGCGGAAGATTTCGAGATCTTTCTTAATGTTGGCCATGGTTTCGTCGTGCTTAACCAATCCGCCCGGCGCAACGCCGAGAGTGAAGGTCACACGATCCGATTCGCCCGGAGCCAGCTTCACGCTCACCTGCCCGGCGGCACACGGATGTCCGCATTCGATCGTATCGTTGCCGCAATCGCCGCGTTCCACGCCGATCGGATTCTGTTCATAGCGGTACGGCCCGAGGAACTTGTCGCGGTCGCCGGACCAGGAATCCATTTTACGATCGGCCGCCATCCAGATCAGCGGCACATCTTCAACAAACGGCTGCGGCGTGTGCTGATAACGATAGATGATCGTATCCATGTCTTCATCATAGAAGGTCGTGACCTGCGACTGAATATAGTAACCGTAGAACAGGTCGGTGGTCCATTCGAGCTGAGCCAGGTCGGCATAGGCAAACAGATCCAGCTCTTTTTCTTCGCCGGAATTGTTGATCACTTCCAGGTCGTAGCAGATGGCATCGGAGTCCATCGCACAGAACAGTTTCAGTTTAGCGGTTACCCCGTTTTTGGTTCCGGTAAACTCGGACCAGCCGGCATGGTGCTCGGCTTTCCACTCATCCAGCGGCGTTTCGCACGGACGGAAGGTCGGCGACCAGGTGGTGCCGTCTTTTTCCCGGATATAGGTGTAGAAACCAGGGCCATCCATCGGAACGTTCTGATAGCGGTAATGCGTCATACGGTACGTGATCGGGCTCTTCCACCACGCAAAGCCGCCGCCCGCCTGCGAGACAAAGGCGTGCAGACGCCCGTTTGATAGGTAATTGATCCATGGTGTCGGTAGATCGCTGCGGAAGATTTCTATCGATCGGTTTTCGTCGTCAAAACGGTAAGTCTGGTCGTTGCTCATTCTAATTCCTAATATCGTTCATAAATTCGCTGGACAAAGCACCCCTGCGCTGTCCATATTGCGCCGATGTTACAGTAAACATCTTCAGGAGTTATGCACCATGTACCGAATTGTGTCCACACTATTTTTAAGCTTTATGTGCATGTTAACAGCCTGCAGCACGGTTTCGAACGATGACCAAGGTCATCACAATTCTAATGGAGAGAAAATGATGAAAATGACGCAGACAGACCCGATTTCCTCGGATTTTGAAAAAAGAATTAAACCCGTCGGCCGTATTCTGGAAGATGCAGACTACAATGTATGGGGTTGCTCCCCCATCTGGGGCGACGACGGAAAAGTCCACGTATTCTACAGCCGTTGGAAAAATGAGGCCCATCACCAGGGCTGGATCACCTGCTGCGAAATCGCCCACGCCGTGGCCGATTCGCCGGAAGGTCCGTTTGAAACCCTCGATGTGGCCGTAACCGGCCGCGGCGGCGACTGGTGGGATGCGATGACCTGCCACAACCCGACCATTCACAAAGTCGGCGACAAGTATGTGCTCTTCTACATGGGCACCCAGGACGGCACCGTTTACACCAAGCGCGTTGGCATGGCGACCTCCGACTCCCTGAACGGGCCGTGGAAACGCTCCGACAAGCCGATTATCGAGCCATCCGAAGATCCGGATGCCTGGAACTCGGTCTGCACCACCAACCCGGCCTTTGTTCAGCACCCGAACGGCGAGCTCTGGCTCTACTATAAGTCCTGGCGCGCCACCGACTGGGAAAAAGACCTGGCCGGCGGACTCCGCGTGGCCACCTCCGATGTTGGACGCCACACCAACCGTCAGTATGGGCTGGCCAAAGCCACCTCGCTGGAAGGTCCGTGGGAAAAAGTCGGCGACGGCCCCATCATCGATCTCAGCCACCTTGGTGAAAACGCGCAGTCGGAAGATGCCTACATCTGGATCGAAGACGGCAAATTCAAGATGATCATGCGCGACATGGGCTACTGGAACCACGAATACGGCCTGATGTTTGAATCCGAAGACGGAATCACATGGGGCATGCCCACGGTTGCATTCTACGAAGGCCGCAAATACCTGCCCGAACCGCCGAACGGTCTCGACCGCGAAGGCCGCTTCGAACGCACCCAGGTGCTGATGAAAGACGGCAAACCGGATTATGTCTTCTTCGCCATGGTCGGCGGAAAATACAACACATCTTCCGGAGCGGTTGTGAAAGTCGACTAAACTCGGTCCAAACCGAACCCAAAAGACCGGACGGGGAAACCCTATCCGGTCTTTTTATGCATACGGATTTAAGATATACCTCGCAGAGACGCTGAGGGCGCAGAGCTATATATTTCTCTGCGAACTCTGCGAGGAATAAAACAGGATTAAATTATGCGCGAAATCTTATCCATGAATCCCGGCTGGCGTTTTATCCAGCAGGACTTTGAAAAACAGGGCTTCCAGTCTATCCATGAAACCCTTTACGACAGCCCGACCTGGATGAAATCCGGCAACCACGGCATTTCCGAAGTGGGTTTTGCAGACCTGGAGTGGCAGGCCGTCGATCTGCCCCACGATTTTCTGCAGGACAATCCGTTTTCGCCCGACGCCGAAGTCGGCCACGGTTCCCTCCCCAAAGGCATCGGCTGGTACCGCAAAACGTTCGTTGTTCCCGCCGATGTAGAAGGCCGCCGTTTCCACGTTGAATTCGACGGGATCTACCGCGATTCCGAAGTCTGGATCAACGGCCATTTTATGCATCGCCACCTCAGTGGCTACACCAGTTTTTCGGTCGACGCCTCCGACGTCCTGAACTACGGAAAAAACAATGTCGTCGCCGTCCGCTGCGATGCCACCCTGCCCGAACTCTGGTCCTACGAAGGCGGCGGCATCTACCGTGATGTCCGCCTGGTTAAAACCGATCCCGTGCACATCGATTACTCCGGCATCTTTGTCCGCAACGAAGGTGACACGCTCACAATCGAAACCACCGTGCGCAACGATTTCGACTCCGAAGTCGAAGTGTCGATCCAATCCACCGTCATCAATGCTGAAGAGCACGCCGAAGTCGTGGATGCAACCGAACTGAAAATCGAAGGCGAAAATGCCGCGGCGGGTTTCCAGACATTGGAACTTTCCAATCCCCGGAAATGGAGCCCGGACGATCCGTATCTCTACACCCTGCTCACCAGCATCCGTGTGGATGGTAAAATCGTCGATGAAGTCCGCACCCCTTTCGGCGTGAAGGAGGTCCGTTTCGATGGCGAAAAAGGATTTTTCCTCAACGGAAAACCGCTGAAGATCCGCGGCATCTGCAACCATCAGGACCATGCCGGCGTCGGCACGGCCATTCCGGACGGCCTGCAGGAATGGCGTATGATCCAGATGAAAAACATGGGAGCCAACGCCCTGCGCGTGTCGCACAACCCGCCCACCCCGGCGCTGCTCGACATCTGCGACCGCCTCGGCATCATGGTCATGGACGAAACGCGCCTTACCGGTTCATCGCCCGAACTGCTCCAGCAGTTGGAAGACCTGATGAAGCGCGACCGCAACCACGCGTCCATCATTATGTGGTCGCTCGGCAACGAAGAGATGAAGGTGCAGTCCACCAAAGTCGGCGTCAAACAACTGAAAAAGATGCAGAACCTCGTGCATAAACTCGATCCGGTTCGCCCGGCGGTTTACTCGATGAACTGCAACTGGCTCAGCATTGCCAAATTCCACGACAGCCAGGATTTCCACCTCGATGTCTTCGGAGCAAACTATAACCTCACGCCGAACGGCGTGGACGACGGGCAGTACGACGAATTTCACAAGCTCTATCCCAAGTGGCCCATCATCGGCAGCGAAACCGGCGGGTCGTTTGCAACACGCGGGCTTTACGACACGGAATATTACGACGGTGTGCCGATGGAACTGAACGACTTCGGCCATGGCGGCATCTGCTGGGAAAACGAACATCTCAAAGGCGTCGCGTCGTCCTACAACAACGGCCTGACGCCCTGGGGCTCGCCCATCGACACCACCTGGAAAGCCTGCGCCGACCGCGATTTCCTGGCCGGCACCTTTCTCTGGACCGGCTTTGACTATCGCGGCGAAACCTACCCCTTCGACTGGCCGGCCACCATCACCCGCTTCGGCCTGATGGACCTGTGCGGCTTCCCGAAGGATGCCTATTTCTACTACAAAGCGTGGTGGAACGCAGAGCCGATGCTGCACCTGTTCCCGCACTGGAACTGGGAAGACAAAGAAGGTCAACCGATCAAAGTCCGAGCCTACACCAACTGCGCTGAAGTGGAACTGGTGCTGAATGGAGAATCACTCGCCCGTGAAGTGGTGGAGACCAACGGCTATTTTGAAACGATGGTCGAATATCAGCCCGGCAAGCTCGAAGCGATCGGCTACGATGCGGACGGCAACGAAATCCTCCGCACCGTCAACGAAACCGTTGGCGAACCGGCGGCCGTACGCCTTACCGTTGAAGACACCGGAACGTTTGTGGTGAAGACCGAGATCGTTGATGCCGAAGGCCGCTTTGTTCCAACCGCTGGAAATAAAATCCGCTACACGGTGGAAGGCGACGCCCAACTGCTTGGAACCGGAAACGGTAACCCGACCAGCCACGAGCCGCCGAAAGGAAACGAAAGCTCCGCCTTCTTCGGCCTGAGCCAGGCGATCATCCGGATGACCCAGGAAAACGGCGTCGCGTTTCTGAGAGCCGAATCCGAAGGCCTTGAACCGGCGTCGGTCCAGCTGACTTCCAAGGTCTGGAAAAATCCGGCGGGCATCCCCGGCATCCTTGAAAAGGTGGACCCGATCGAAATCGCCTGGAACCCCGTGGATGGAATCCTGTGATGCAACTGCGCTGCACCATTTTTGATTGCCGATTGTGGATTGCCGATTTGCGGGTCTGCGACGCATCCCTTTTTAAAAGGCCAACGCCGCCTGAGTTCGTTCAATCAGAAATCAACAATCTAAAATCGGAAATAAATTAGATGGGGCGTAAAAAATTTCATGGCGATCCGGCTCGGTTTGATGTGCTGGCCGAATATATCTACGACTACTTCGGGACGAGCGTGCAGTATGTAGCCGACGTCGCCGGCGGCCAGGGCATGCTGAGCCGCGTATTGCGTAAGCAGTATAACTATGAGGCCGAGGTCATCGACCCGCGTGGATGGACCATGAAAGGCGTACCGAACTGTGCGGCTGAATATCTTTCGTCCATGGCGGATTATTATGACCTGATCATCGGCCTGCATGCGGACCAGGCCACCCGCCCGGTCGCCGAATCGGCGCTGATCCGCCCGGCACTGATCATTCCGTGCTGTAATTTCTGGTCGGATGAAAAACTCGGGCGGGATGAATTTGTGGAAGCCATTGAAGCATATTACCGGGAACATGAGGTTTCCTACGAACGCGTCCACTTTGCCTTCAAAGGCCCGAAAAACATCGGCATCGTCTCCACGCCGACCGAAGCATCGAAAAAGATCTTTGCGGCAGGAACGTTCAAAAAGAAATAAGGGCAGGATGCTGTAGGCCGGGTCCCCGACCCGGCGCCCGCAGGATTGGCGGTGTGTATGACCGCCCGGTGGGGCACCGGGCCTACATCAACGGGGGCCTTTGCGGATTCAGCAGGTCTACAACTCCGAACCATCAAACCGGTTAAACCATTGTGCATATGTCCATTCGTTGGCATCAGAAACCAAACCTGCACGCACCGGATTCATACGGATATAATCCCATTTTTCAGAGCGGCTTTCGGCGCTGCGTAGCACATGATCAAAATAACCGGCCTGCCACTTAAATTCGCGACGGGCAACCACAGCCTTAAACGCTTTTATCCATTTCCCTAACGTCGTGTTGGAGGTCGGATCTATAGTTACAATCATGTGCGCATGGTCCGGCATCAGTCCCAGACAATCAACATAGACGCCATACCGTTGCACGGATTCATCCACAAATCCACGCACCCGCTCCATAACCACATCATTCGCCAACACCCGCTTCCGCCCCTCGGTACAGAGCGTCAGATAATAGGCCGGAGCCGAATCAAAAATGCGATCCAGCCGTCGCTGACGACGAGGTTGTTGCGGATTGGACATGAAGATGATCATGCGAGAGTCCCCCCGTTGAGGCAACGATAAAAGTAGGCCGGATGCCCCATCCGGCGCATGCAGGAATGGCCGGATGGAAAACCGGCGGATCCACGCTGTAGGCCGGGTCCCCGACCCGGCGCCCGTGGGATGGGTGGTGCGTTCGGGCGGTGCGAATGCGCCCGGTGGGGCACCGGGCCTACATCACCGATGCCCCGGATACCGGGGTTGTGCTTTGACGCGCCGGGCCGGGTTTTGTATAGATGTCGGCAAACAAGGCATCCATTGGGGAAACGGGCGGGACATGGAATGAACACTACAGGCAAATGGAAGGTTGCATCGGCCATGCTGGCAATCGCCTTGAGCGGTGTTGCTGAAGCCGCGACAATCCTTGGCGAAGAGTATCCCTATACGGTTCAAGGTGCATTTGAAATTGCCGATGATCCCGCAACGGAGGGGATCGACGTTCAATGCGAATTGACCTGGTACAACATCAGCGACAACGTACCGGCCAACAACCAGATTTCCGCCTCCGGCAATTTTGGATATGCCGACAGCGGACTGACGGGTTACACGACAAGGGATTCAACACACTTCTTTAATAATCCCACCATCATCATTACGGCCAACGACAACGAGTTGGTTTATGCGCCGGGCGTTGTAAACACGCCCAACCAACAAGACGAATTCACGGCCCATTTTAATCTGGGCACGACCAACCTGGCGCTGGCGCTCGATGTGGTCGCGGAAGCCAATGGCCGGATGGCCGGCACCGTCGCCGACCACGAGGCCTTCTACACCCGGAAAAGCAGCATCGGTGGGCAGGTGGTTGGAGGCGCAATACCAAAAGACTTCGAGAACAACCCGACGGTTTATACCCCGTTCATCGCAAATATTCCGGATGCCCATGGGGTGGCCTTTGGCTGGTATGCCCAATACGGCCACACCAACCTCAACCTGGCCGGAATGCTGGACGATGACGGGGATGGCTTCCTCAACTGGCAGGAATACCACGCCGACACCGACCCGACCAACGGCCAGAGCCTGCTCGTCCTCGCCATCGCGCCCGGCCATTTGTCCTACCCCAGCTCCACCAACTGCACGTATGCGGTGGATTGGTGCGGCAGCCTTTCTTCCAATGTCTGGAACCGCTTTACAAACGATGTGCCCGGAACCGGCGCGGCGGTTTCTCTGGGCATCACGAATGGCACGGCGCAGCGGTTCTACCGCCTTCAGGCCGCACGAGCCCTCCCCGTGCAGGAATAAGCGATCGGTTGTCCATTGTCCTGAAACAGAAGCGTTATATGAACAATTATGAGAACCATCACATCCATCCTGTTTTCCTGTTTTCTGCCCATGGCCTGGGCGGATCCGCCCCCTGCGCCGAAAGGCTTCAACTGGCAGGTGAATCCTGATTACACCGACGAGTTTAATGGCAATCAACTGGATGGGGATAAATGGCACGATCATCACCCACGCTGGCGCGGACGCCCGCCGGCCCGGTTTATGAAAGAAAATGTCTCCGTCGGTGGCGGAAATCTCCGGCTGACCAATGGGACGCTGGACGAGCCGATTAAAGAACGTGGTCAGGAATTCACCCTCGGCGGCGCGGCGGTGGTCTCTAAAAAAATTGAAGCCTTTTACGGGTATTATGAATGCCGGCTGAAAGCCTCGAACATTTCCATGTCGTCCACCTTCTGGATGAGCAACCGGGGGCATCATTATCCAGGCATTGGAAATATTTCGCAGGAACTCGATATTCTGGAAACCGTCGGCGGCTCAAAGCGTAATGTAAAGTTTGCCTCCTACATGAATTCCAATACGCATGTCTGGCACGGAGGCGACAGCACGCACATCGGCAACAAAGCCAAGCTGCCCGGCGAGTCACATGAGGACTATAATATTTATGGATGCTGGTGGGAGGATGCCAATACGGTTCACTTTTACCTCAACAACAAACATGTTGGAACCGTTGAAGTGGATACCTCGCTGATCCCCCACCCGTTTGAGCATCCGATGCATATCAACATGGTGACGGAGACCTACGACTGGGAAACGCCGCCGACGCCGGAAGAAATCAACGATACGTCCAGAAACACCACCCTGATCGACTGGGTGCGGTCCTACACCCTCGTTCCCTCCGACGGCTCACTCGCCGACTGGCAGCTGAAGAGACTCCGCGAGGAATTACGCGAATGGAAAGCCGCCAATGGCAAAAGCTCGACCAAAGCCAGACTGGTTAAAGCCAAACACGGTTATGCCTATCTGGAGAAAAAGGGCGGCAAGGAGATCCGCATCCCGATCAAGCTGCTCTGCAAAGAAGACCGCGAGCTGCTGGATAAGGTCATGAAGTCGAACTGAAAACCGCGCCCCTCACCTTCTCGCTATTTCAGACCCCGCGTTCCAACCATTGGAAACTCAGCAGAAGATTCAGAACAGCATCCATCCTGCATTCGGCGGCGACAAAGCGCCGCCCTCCAATGAACTTCCGGAGGGCGATGCTCCGTCATCGCCGCACTTTCGGCATTCGGCGGCGACAAAGCGCCGCCCTCCAACGAACTTCCGGAGGGCGATGCTCCGTCATCGCCGCACTTCCGGCATTCGGCGGCGACGAAGCGCCGCCCTCCAACGAACTTCCGGAGGGCGATGCTCCGTCATCGCCGCCGAACAGAAAGATCCTATTCGTTATAGGCGCGGACTTCGTATATGCGGGCGGACGGGTCGCCATTGGAGGCGGTGATGAGGATCCGAACATGGGAAGTTTCCAAGGTCTGGAAACGGTGAATGCGGCGGCGCTGATAGTTGTCTTTCACATCGGCCACCGTAATCCACTTCTTCCCCTTCAGCACCTGAACCTGATAATCGCGGACGGCTTCGGGCGGCATACGCTCGGAGTCTTTCCATTCCCAGGTGGCCCGTTTGGCGTCGTTCACGTCGGTATCGATGGTGAGGTAGACCGAGTTAACTTTTTTCTTTGAACCGAAGTCGAGCTCCAGCCATTGCGGCAGCGCCTGCTCCGGGTCGGAAGCCCACATGTTCATTTCATCGTCAATCACGCGGGTGACCCCGTTGATCACATGCTGCGCACTGAAGAGCGCCGACTTTTCACTGGAGGCCGAAACGGAAGCCATCAGCGCCAGATCGTTCGGATCTTCATTTCGCATCTCCAGCAACCACATGTCGTTTTTAATCAACTGCTGCTGCAAGGCATAGATGTGATTTTGGTAAATGCCGCGTGGATCAGTATCTTTTTCAACACACATCGCCGCCGCAGTTCCCACCGCCTGCCCCATCTGGGCCGTGGTGGCCTGAACGCGCATGGTACCGAGTGCCACGTGCGAACAGGAAACATTGCGACCGGCCATCATCAGGTTCGGCACGTTTTTGGAATAGAGCATGCGGAACGGCAGGCTATGCAACGGCGCATGGGTATTGAAGTCGAACGGTCCCTCTTTCGAGAAGATAGCTTCCGGATGATGAATATCCAGCCCCCATCCACCATAACCGACCCGGTCTTTCCACGGACGCGCCTTCAGCACGTCGTCCTGCGTAACAATTACATCGCCCACCAACCGGCAGGTTTCACGCTTGGCATTGGTCAACGGCAGCGGAAGCAGTTTGCGATTGGCTGATTTTTCCTTAAACATCGGGGAAACATTTTTCGCCCAGTTCCAGTAGCTGATGCTCACGCGGATCAGGCCGTCGCGCGCCGCTTCCGGATTCCATAGGTCGTCCACCTCGTTCCGGTTTTCATGCCACCAGGTTCCGCTTTTATATGTGTTCTCCACCCGCTTACGTGCTTCAAGCACTTCCGTGTTCTCACTCAGATCCCATGCCCAGGTCGGCGCATCGAAGGGCGATGGCTTGCCAATGTCGGTGCTGTTATAGCCCAGCGTGTGCGCATGAAAGAGCGAGCCACTCATGGTCAGAATATCGCCATCATCCGGCGCGTTGCTTTCGTTGAATACCCATTTGGGTTCACGGCCGCGCATCAGCTCTGCACCGGCGTAGTAGCCCAGCCAGGCATCGCCCGTGCAGTCGATAAACTGACGACCGGTATATTTCGTAAGCCTGCCATCAATGGTATCGAACGCCCGCACGGCCGTGATGCGATTTCCGTTCGTACGCTCCACATCGTAGACATGCGTGTTGAGGACAATCGTCAGGTTCTTTTCATTAGCCGCAACGACTTCTGCCCCCTGGCTCCACTTGAGCATAAAATTGTAAGCCCGCAACCGTCCAATCTCTTCGTTCAGTCCACCTTCGCGTGCATTTTTCTTACCGCAGTCGGCCGGACCGAGAATCGGCACACCCATTTCCGGACTGTTGTTACCGCCGATCATCGGGCGATTCTGAATCAACACCGTTTTGGCTCCGGCCCGCGCCGAGGCAATTGCGGCATTGATCCCGGCCGCTCCGGCCCCAACCACGACGACATCATAATCGCCAACCGTGACTTCATCGGCACCGCGACCGGTTAAACGGCGCTGTTCGCCCTTGTACCCTTCAAAGGAGAACGGGGGAACATAGTGCATATCGCGCGTCAGAATAAGGGCATCGCAGCGCCCGTAATAACCGGTCAGATCGTGCAGCGTTAATTCAACGTCACCGGCTTTCAGGTCGAAGGTGCCACCGTCCTGCCAAACCCACTCTTCAATTTGTTCGGTACCGAATACGGTTTCTGACTTATTTCCGTTCACCAAAACATTAAAGGTTCCCGGGTTGTGTTCTTTGATCCAGTTACGGTTTCGGACCCACAGTTTGTAGGAACCGTCACGTTCGATTTGAATGGTGGTTTTGGCATCGTCCACTGGTTCACCGGTTCCGGCTGCCATCATATAGGGCGATCCCATTTGCGGTACAAACTGGGTTTCCATCCACCAGCCGCCATAGTCATCAAAATCCTCGGCATCGATCCAGATATAGGCTGGCACCACCTCTTTGGCTTCGCGCTTTTCGCCTTTATGAAAAAAGGCCGCGTGGCGGGCATCCTGCCGGGCCGCATCAAAACGACCGGCGAGATGCGTTTCATTAATCTTATCGGCACTCAATGCGCTACCGGAGATCCGGATATCATCGAGTCCGTTCCACAGCACGTGCTTTCCATTTTGCGACCCCACAAAAACCGGCGTCTTTTTGACATCGATTCTTCCAGACACTGGAAGTTCGTTGTCCTTTTCGCCGTTCACATACAGCACCATCTTTTTACCGTCGAAGGTGGCAGCCACATAAATCCAGCGCCCTTTATCCCATTGGGTATTTTTCGATGCCAGCGTGTGCGCTTTTCCATCGATCCAGAGCGTAACGCCCACGCGTTTGCCCGGCAGATAGCTGAGTCGGTAGGAGCCCTCTTTGTCAATCATGGTGGCCGAGTCTTTAAAATTCGGGTCCCAGTATTTGCTCCACGCCTCCAGTGTAATCGCTTTGGCCGGCGCAAGGCTCCTGCTGTGTGCAGCGGAAATCAGCCCGTCCGTTTTCATGGTGACCGCCGGGCTGTTGAGCCCCTGTGACCAAGCCGAATTTTTCAGCGTCAGCGTATTTCCGTTTCCGGAAGAATCGACCACCTCTGTGCCGACACCATCGTTCATCCGCCAGTAGGCACCGGCATTCTGTTTTGCTGCGGGAGCGGTCAACACACTTAACAGTGCAACCGCCAGCCCCCATCTTAAATTTGCAAACGCGTTCATCCACTACTCCTTATTTGGTATGCGGCATTGAATCATGCACCGGTAAGTCCCTCCACTATCCTTTCGTCTACATAGATCCCTCCCTAACCTTTTGGTTAGGACGTTTTATATCCTGCTTTTACCAATGAGAACGTTATATAGTTAAATTCTCCTCTATTTCCACTAAAAGTGACGGACTGATGGAGCATCAATTTAACGTTTATTCACGGAGCTGGACCTCATGTTAAAGACCTATCTGATCGCAACGGCAGCTTTATCGCTGACGGTTTCAACCTTCGCCGGGAAACAACCCAATGTGCTGTGGGTTTTGACCGATGACCATCGCTATGACTCAGTCCGGGCCTTCAATAAAATGCTGACGGGACAGGAGATGAGCAAACTGGGCTATGTGGAATCGCCCCACACCGACCGGCTGGCGGAAATGGGCACTACGTTCATCAATTCCTACTGCCAGGCGCAGGGTTGCGCGCCGTCGCGCGCGTCGATGCACTATGGCCGTTATCCGTTCCGCTCGGGCGTGTATCAGTTTGAATATCACAACAACAATGCTGAGCATTTCCGCCCCACCCTGCCCGAGCGCATGGCGGATCTGGGCTATCAGACCGTGCATATCGGAAAAACCGGGGTTCGGGTTAAAACGGTGAAGAACGGCAAGGCGCAAAAGTTTCAGATGTATCAGACGGACTTCGATTCCAAGACCTTGGCAGCCGAAGGATTAACCGAATGGGGTAAGGGCTGGGCCAGCTCTATCAACGGAAAAAAACTGCCGAAGCCGGTATCGGACCTGGAATTCTTTGTAAACTCGGACGGAGAATTTGAATATTTTTCAGACCAGCTGGCAGAGATGAAACCCGAATATGCCGGGGCGCGTGAACAGTACAACAAAAAGTATGACCTGCTGCGTTTTTATAAAGCCGGCGAAAAAGGTGTGAGTAAAAGTATGATCATCGGCGGCGTCAGCCCGCGCCCCGCCGGAAAGACGCGCGACGGGTACTATTCGTCCGTCTTCGCCGACTTCCTGCAGAGCGAGGACAAACCGCTCACGGTCGGCTCAAAAAGTTATGACGGAGTCGATACGTCAAAGCCGCTGTTCTGCCATATCGGCTATGACTTCCCCCATACACCGGTGCTGCCGCCGGTGGACTACCGCGCACGTTTTTCGAAGAAAAAATACAAGGTGCCTGAGTTTAACCTGAAAGAACTCGAAACCATGCCGAAACAGCTGAAGAAGCAGGTGGATAAAAGTTTCACCGACGATTATCCCGAGGCGGATAAACAAACCATGATTCAGGACTACTATGCGTTCTGCGCCTACGGAGACACGCTTATTGGTCAGGCAACGGAAGCCTTTGTTCAATACAGCAAAAAACAGAAACAACCCTGGATGATTGTTTACGTCTGCGGCGACCATGGATGGAAGCTGAATGAACACGGCGCCATTTCCAAGTTCACGCCCTGGGATATCGACAGCCACAATCCGGTTATTGTGGTTTCCTCCGACAAGAAAGCATTCCCGGCCGGCAAGGTGGTCACCGATTACACCGAGCTCGTAGATATTGCCCCGACCGTGCTGGCGGCGGCCGGTGTTAATCTGGCCGATAAAGAAAACGACTATCTGGACGGGTATGATTTGGCGGAAGTGGCATCCGGAAAAATGCCTGCCCGCGAATATGTGCTGGGCGAAAGCCACCACGTGATCGGCCCGCGTGCCTTTATCCGCACCAAGGATTATGTCTTCTCCATGCAGACCCGCCCGAACACACAACGGGGCAAAGATATGGATTGGGCTAAAACCGCATCCTGGAAGGAGCTGGATCCAGCGCTTTACCACATGAGTTCCGATCCGAACGAAATCAATAACCTCGCCTTTAACCCCGAATACAAACAGATTGCAGAAACCATGCAGCAGAAGCTTTTCAACATTGTCATGGGCGATAACCGCGTGGAAGTCAACTGGGGCAAACAAGCCGACGGCACCGAAATTTTCCGCAGGAACTTTGCCCCCGGTGCCGATGATAAAAAACTAACACTTTAGGCATGGAGGGGCAGACGCTGTCTGCCCGGGCGCACAACGTGCGTCCCTCCAGTCGTATTGAAGGAGAGAAATGAAAATTACTGCAATTACACTCTGTGCAACACTGGCCCTGTCAGCGCTGGCAGATCAAAAACCCAACATCATCCTGGTATTTGCCGATGATATCAGCGCACGTGAACTGCCGGTCTATGGTTCCAATGTCTGGACCGATCCAAATGGAAAAAACACGGGCGACCTGAACTATCGAGCCAAGACACCGGTGCTCGAAAAAATGGCCGAGGATGGCTGCTGGATAACCCAATGCTGGGGAGCCACCGTCTGCTCGCCGAGCCGGGCGATGATGATGACCGGCCGCTATGCGCATCAGCACAAATGGTGGACGAATGGCGACCTGGGAACGTCCGTGAATGAAAAGGGCCATCGTATTCCCTGGCCGCTGTATGAAAGCTCGCCCCTGCTGATTGGTCATGTGGCTCAACAGGCGGGCTACGGCACCTACTGGGCCGGTAAAACGCAGATGAAGGGCAGCGACCTGCAGAAGTTCGGATTTGATGAAGGGTGCTTCACGCCGGGCGAACAGGGTGCACCGGACAATCCCTACACCGACTTTGTATTGAAACCGATCGAGTCCTACAACGGGCCGCAGATCAACCTGAACAGCGGCGCGCGGATCGAAAAAAGCTACGGCCAGTTCAGTTGGTACTGGAAACCGCATGTGCGCCTGATGAACTACCCCGGAGCCGAGCCGCTATCGTGGTGGCCGAATACTCCGGAGTCTAAAGCCTCGTTCGGCGTCAACACCTTCGGGCCGGACAAAGAACTGGATTTTATCTTTGAATTCATGGACCGGAAGCATGCACAGAAAAAGCCGTTCTTTATCTATCACACGACGCACCTCGGGCATGGCGCCCACGACTGGCTGACCGGAGCCAACAAGCAGAGCTGGACGCCCACCCCCAAGGTCCAATGGGATGGAAAGAAATATACGCGCACCGAACCGAACATCACCGGCGACAAGGGTGTGTTTGAGTTTAATGATTCGATCACAGAAGAAGGCATCCACCGGCATCTGGAATATATCGACTATCAGATGTGGCTCTATCAACAGAAGCTGGAGCAACTCGGTATTGCCGACAATACGATCCTGATCTTCTGCGCCGACAACGGCACAAGCAAGTACGGCAAGCATAGCCCGGACCGACAGAAGGGTTGCCACGTGCCGCTGATCATCTATGCCCCCGGCATGACCAAGCAGGGCCGGCAGGACATTCTGGTTAACCTGTCCGATTTTCTTCCAACCATCGCCGATATCACCGGCACTGAAATACCGGCCGACTATGAAGTCGACGGCGAGAGCCTCTGGCCCTTCCTGATGACCGACAAGTCTGAGCACCGCGAATGGGTCTATTCCTACCGCGGACCGATGCAGCTGATCCGCGGCGAGCAGGTCATGCTGGATGGCAACGGAGCCTGGTGGGATATCACCAGCGAGCCCGAAGACCTGATCAGCTACACGCAGATCAAGGATTGGGGCAAGGTACTGGAAGGACAGCGCGAAGAACGCGAAGCTCTCCTGCGGACCATTCAGCCCTATGACCTGCATGCCGTCGCGCATGACGCCCCCGGCACCCCGCCGGCAAAGAAGAAGAAACGCAAGTAAGGAACAGGAACGACCATGAAACATAAACTCATTAAAATCAGTCTGCTGTTCATGCTCAGCGGAATAGCCTCATTGGCCGCAGAGCGCCCGAATATTGTATTCATTCTGGCGGATGATGTGGGGCTGGGCGATGTCAGCTTCCACGCAACAAATAACACAAAAACCAAACCCTTCACCCACACGCCGAACATTGATGCGCTGGCGGAACAGGGGCTCTGGTTCACAGATGGCCACTCGGCCACCGCGCTCTGCGCACCGACCCGCTATGCGGTGATGAGCGGAAACAACAATTATCGCTGCTACTCCCCCGGCGGCATCTGGAGCACGTTTGCAGAGTCCGGTTTCAAGCCGGGCGAAGTGACGCTCGGCACGGTCCTGCGCGATGCGGGCTATTATACCGGCATGATCGGCAAGTGGCACATGGGCGGCGACTTTTATATCCCCGGCACCAAAAAGATCTACCGCGGCGCTAAATCGGGCGACATTCTCGACAAGGTCGATGTTTCGCAATGGGCGGGCAGCGGCCCGCGGTATTGCGGATTCGACTATGACTTTATCTCACCCTGCGGCATTCAGGGGCCGATGTACCTCGTGTATGAAAATGAAAAGTGGTATCCGCTCGGCAAGAACTCGAAGCTCGTATTCTTTAACGAGACAAACGCGATCAACCCGAAGGATGTCACCGACAAAGGACCTGGACCGGGCGACTCCAACTGGGATGCGCGCGAAATGGGTAAGATTCTTTCTGAGAAGGCGGTCGCCTTCATTAAGGCCGGTGCAAAGAAAGACCAGCCGTTTTTCCTCTACTACTGCTCACCCATGGTCCACCTCCCCCACGTTCCGACCGACACCTTTGACGGACGCAAAGTAAAGGGCAGCAACGTCTCCGACCATCTCGACGTGGTCGCCGACCTCGACATGCAGGTCAAACGCATCGTCGATGCAGTGAAAGCGAGCGGTGAATTTGAAAACACGCTCTTTGTTTTCTCCTCCGACAACGGCGGACTGACCGACGGCCAGGCCACAAAAGCCATCGGCTATCAGCCGGGCGGCGGATGGAACGGCAGCAAAAACCGTCCGCAGGAAGGCGGACACCGCGTCCCGACTTTTGCCGTCTGGCCCGGACACATCAAACCGGGTGTTACCGATGAGCTGGCATCGAACCAGGATATGGTCGCCACCTTCGCCGCACTCGTCGGCACCGAAATCCCGAAAGGCCAGGCGCAGGATTCCAACAACCTGCTGCCGCTGCTGACGGGTAAGGGAACATTCGTTCAGCGTGATTATTTTGTAAACCAGGCCGGAGCCAACCACGAACTGATCTATCGCAAGATGCCGTGGAAGCTGATTATCCAGAGCACGTTTAAGCGCACCAAATATGAACCGAAGCTACTCTACAACCTGCAGGAAGATCCTGGCGAAACCAAAAACCTGATCAAAAATCCGGAATACAAAAAGGTTGTGGATAAAATGTTCAAGGAATACATGGACCTCATCGAGTCCGGCCGCCCCACCGCGCCCGGCCGTTAACAGACGTCCGTATTCTACCCTGGGAGGGCGATGCGTCGTCCTCGCCGTGCACCGTTCCAACGCGGCGGCAACGGAGTGCCGCCCTCCAGCCTTCTCAGGAGGGCGATGGTTGTCTTTCGAGCACTCAGACTCGCTTACGTTGTCATCGCCACACGCCTGCTCCACCACGGCGGCAACGAAGTGCCGCCCTCCAATCGAAAGTCCCCTTTGTCATCGCCGCCCCCGCAAAATCGCATGACCATTAGGATAGGTTGCTGAAAGCCCTCCACCGGGCGTATAAATACCTGATTTTGCATGAAGGTAGATTCCCCGCGGATCAGCCCCCAGGATTTCGACAGACCAACAATAAGAGGAGGGAAGGATGAGACGTATAACACCGGTATTACCCCTTGCGCTGGGTTTTGCACTGGCATCGCAGGGCGCGGTCTTGTTTTCAGACAATTTCAACGACGGCAGCATTTCACCGGGCTGGACAATTGAAAATGCTGATCCGGATTCTATGGCAACTGCTGATGGACCGGAATCCGCATTTTCTGCCACTTCCGACGGCGCGTCACTTAAGCTGGACGACAATTCGGATACAAAGGAAGTCAATCTCAGGTACACCCTGCCGACCGGACAATCCATTCCGAACGGCGAAAGCCTGACCGTCGAATTCGACTGGTACTCCGTGGATGCGAAACTCCCCCTGATCTCGATTCAGGACGGAACCTCCAATGCAGCCCGTCTTAGCCTGCTGGGTAATTTTAATAATCGGGAAGGCAGTTCCTGGGCGACGTTGGACAGCACCTCTGCCGACACCTGGTATCGCGTCTCGTATACGTACCATAATAATGCGGGAGTCGACACGGTGGATATATCACTCCAACCCCTTGGCGGTGTGGAATCAGTCTGGACGGGTCGCATGGTGGAAAACAGCAAATCATCTGTTAACTCCATCCTATTTCAGTTCAATGTCAACCCGGCCACCATTGCAAAGGAGTGGTACATCGATAACGTGACGATATCTTCGAGCACCCCCTACTCCAGTGCCCCTTGGTTTGACACGTTGCGCACGACGCGGGTGGAATCCGATCCTTCAATTATCTGGCGCCAGTTCGGTCCGGGCATGTCGGGCAACAACTATCGCATCTACTGGCACCCGACTGATCCGGACATTGTGTTCCTCGGCCCGAATATGGGGAACGGCTACCGTTCAACTGACCGCGGCACGACCTATGAAGGCATTCTGGATTATGACGACAAAGGTCATTCGTTTGATACGCGCGGCCCGAGCGAAATCAACTCACCCGACTTTTCCCGCCAGAATCCGGATCTGGGTTTCTGCTCCCGCGAGGCGGAATCCAAGCTGTATAAAACCACCGACCGCGGCAAAACCTGGACGCGCCAAACGGCTGTTGATTCCGTTTGGGGTGATGAACACCTGAATACCATCGCGGTCGATCCGTCAAACGACCAGATCTGGTTTGTCGGTTCGGGCGACATCACCGACCGCAACAAGTTTTTCTTTACCGCCGCCCAGCCCAATGGATATGCAAGCTACGCCAATCATGATGCAAAAATCTGGCGTTCCACCGATCAGGGTACCAGCTGGTCCGTGGTTACGCCGGCCGGAATCAATGCCAACGCCTGCATTGTTCGCATCATCGTCCATCCGACCAACTCAAGCATCGTCTGGGCGGCCACCACCTACGGCCTCTATAAATCCACCAACGGCGGCGCCAGCTGGACCGCCAAAACCGGCACGGGGATGGATCACGACATTATTCGTTCGTTCGATATGCACCATGATGAAGATTCGGGACAGGTAACGCTTTTTGCCGTGGACCAGGTCATCTGGGGCGATGCCGGAAATACGGTAACGAATGCGGGCGGCGGTCTCTTCAAAAGCACGGACGAAGGGGAAACGTGGCAGAGCATCAACGGCGATCTCGGCGTGGATGTTTCCGTACTGAAATCCGATTACCAGTTTAAAACCACTTACTTCAACATGCTCAATAAGTGGTTCGGCATCTCCGACGCATCCACCACCTACACCGTATACCCGACCAATCTGATGAATAATTTCAGTATGATTCGGGTGGACCCGAATGATGTAAACAAGGTGTTCATCCTCAATGACTATAAGCACTACGGAGCATGGACGACGATGCGCGGCGGCATGGTCTGGCGCACCGACGACGGTGGAGCACACTGGTTTGCCACGCTGCGCAACGGTACGGCGTGGGAAGGAACCCACCAATCCTACTGGCAGGGACGCGGCAACCCGACCGCCCATAACATGTTCCTGCGCGGACAGAAAAAGTGGGAGCAGCGCGAATCCTATGAACGCAAGGCGGGTTCCGCCATCGAGTTCAACAGCGACGGCAGTGTGCTGATGTTCCAGTGGGCCAAAACCCTGGTCCTCTCGGTGGACGGCGGAGACACCTGGTTTGAAAACGATGAGATCGAAGTCACGCCCCACTCGGAAATCTGGGTGGCCGCGGAAAACAGTAACCTGCCGGGCCACGGATTCGTGCAGGACCCCCGCTTTCCGGAAACCATCTTCATGCCCTGCGGCGAAAACGATTACTGGATGCTGGAGCCCGGCGGCGACACGGTGCGTTCCGGCTATCAGGCCGCGCGCCGTGTGGAGCTTGGGTCCTCTGAATACTCCTGTTCATCCATTGCCATTCATCCGGATGACACCAACACAATCTATACGCTTCAGTTCCGCCAGGCCAGCGCGGGCGATCTGCTTCGCTCGACCGACGGCGGCGAAACCTTCCAGGAGGTCGGCGTGGCTCTTGAATGGCCGCCGGGCGAATCGCAAAACGACAGCATCGATCAGCTCTGTCTGACGATTAATCCGGATGATCCGGATTATATGTTCTTTTGCGTTCCGGATGATGCCGCGGTACATGGCTACACCTGGGACCCGAAGATCAGCCTGACCACGGGTGTGCGCAGAACCACCAACGGAGGACTGGACTGGGAATGGGCCAACACCGGACTGCCGTCGGACGATGTGCCTTGTGTGCGGTTGGATCCGAACAATAGTTCCAACCTCTATGCGTGCGTATATGGCGACGGCGGAGGCCTGTATATTTCCACCGACCAGGCCGCCACGTGGACTAAAGACACGCGACTTCCCGCCCAGATTTACAGTGTATCGGACATCCATTTTTCCAATGACGGGAAAATGTTTGTCTCCTGCGGCAAGCACAGCGACACCGACTGGAACAACGGCGGCGTCTGGATGAGCGATGATGACGGGGCCAGCTGGACCCAGATTTTCAAAACCCATTGGGCACGCATGACCAAAACAGCGGCCTATGATCCGAACGTCATCCTGGTGCAGATGAACAGTAAAGGCACGAGCGACATTCAGAACCCGGGCACCTATCTTTCCAAAGACGGCGGCACGAGCTGGATCAAAACCAATATCGGCAATCCGCAGTCGGACCGCATCAACGAAATCGCGATCGATCAGGTGGTGAGCAACCGGTATTATGTTTCCACCCAGGGCTGCGGCTGGCTGCGCGGCGATGTGATCGATTCCGATAACGTGGCTCCTGAATTTTCCGGTTTGCCGGCGCATTCCAACGCCGTGCCGTTGGAGCTGTATGCGGACGCGGTGGATGATGCAACCGATGGCAATACCGATGTGCTGGCATATTCGCTGACGCTGGGGCCGGAGTGGCTGACGGTGAGTTCCAACGGAACGCTGAGTGCCACGCCGCCGGCCGATGCCGTCGGCTCCTATCTCTGCCAGGTCCAGGCGGATGATGGAAACGGTTTGAGCGATCGCGAAATATTCCGCTTCGTGGTCAGTACCAACGCCGGGGCCTATTTCGCATCCTGGATGCGCGGCTTTCCAGGGGTTGGAAGTTTCAGCAACCCCGAAGACGATCCGGACGGCGATGGAATTAACAACCTTTCCGAATACGGATTTGGCGGAGACCCAGCGGTTGCCCATTCTCCCGCGCACATTCTTCCAATCCTTGGAAAAAGCGGCGGCAATCTGGAATATATTTTCCGGCGCCGCACGGATGCCGACACGCGGGGATTGGATTACACGCTCATGGCCACCGACGATCTGGCTTCCAATGATTGGAACCCCTTCGAACCGCCGTCCACCACCGGAACGGTTACGGCCGATATTGAAGCGGTAACCAACTCCATTCCGACCACCGGAACGAATCTGTTCTGGCGTTTGGAAATCCACCTGTAGTCCATCAGCGCCTATCCAAAAGATTAGCCACTTGGAGCGAACACACCTCTGAAATACGTGTACATTCATCAGTTGAAGAGCACGCATTTTACAGGAGCAGCAGGATGAAACTGAACAACGCGAAACTCATTGCAACCATCGGCCTCTGCAGCCTGACGGCTCTGGGAGCAAACAAGCTGCCGAACATTCTCTGGATCATTACCGACGACCATCGGGCTGACTCCATTCAGGCGTACAATCGCGCAACGACGGGACAGAACTACAGCAAACTCGGCTATGTCATGTCGCCCGAGGCCGATAAGCTCGCGGACGAAGGGACCCTCTTCACCCGGGCCTACTGCAACTCGCCGGGCTGCGCCCCGAGCCGGACGTCCATGCAGTACGGCATGTATCCGCACCACAGCGGGCACTACGGTTTTAAAAAGTCGCACGGATCGGCCGACTTCGTGAAACCGGTGCTTCCCGAGCTGATGAAAGCGCAGGGATATCAGACCGCCCTGTTCGGGAAAACCGGCTACTACATCAACCGGCGCGATGATAAAGGGAAGATGAAACCCTACCCGCTGCACGAGGTTGAAGTCACCCTGCGCAACCTGTTCGATCACACGCAGGGCGGGTGGTCGAAAACCGCCGAGTTTAAAGATAAGAAGAAAAGTGCATCGGTTGAAACCTGGGGATTGGAAGAACCCGTGGTGATCCGGACCCCGGTGAAGGGAGCCATGGAGCCGGACATGCAGGCGGCTAAAGATAAGCTGTATCAGGAGCAGGATGTGCTCTGCGCCTATGCCCGCGAAACGAGCACGCTGGTGATCGGAGGGCTCAGCCCACGGGAAACGGAACAGACGGTCGACGGGCACATTGCCCGCAACTTCATGGCCTGGCTCAAAGAAACCGGCCCCACCTATACCACGCCCTGGGGCGACCACCGACCGGCGCCAGGCGCAGACCAACCGCTGTTCGCCAACCTCAGTTTCCATTTCCCGCATACTCCCATTCTTCCCTCGAAGGAGTTCCGCAACCTCTTTCTGGCGAAAGAAAAAGAAGCGGCGTATAAAGTCCCGCCGTTCAGCAAAGCAGAACTGGAAAAGCTTCCGCCGCAGATGCAGCGCTGGTTCCGCAAAACCAACTTTGCCGACATGAAAGACGAAGACAAGCGCCAGTCGATCCGCGACTACTATGCCTTCTGCGCCATGGGCGACAAGCTGGTGGGCCAGTCGGTGAACGCCTTTAAAGAATACAGCCGAAGGAACGGCCGCGAGTGGATCATCATCTATGTCATCGGCGACCACGGCTGGCATCTCGGCGAACAGGGCGGCACCTCCAAGTTTGCCCCCTACGACACCTCGAATCACTGTGCCTTCTCCATGCGCAACCGCGAGACCAACGGAAAACCCGGTGAAAAATGGGGCCAGAAGCCCGGCGAAGATATTCAATGGGCCCTGCATGCGCCCCGCGAACAAGCAGAGCTGATGCTCTTCGACCTGCGGCTCGATCCCCATGAACAGAACAATGTGGCCGACGACCCGCGCTATGCCGCACTGGCCGACTGGTTCCGCGTTAAACTGGGCCGCATTACCCTCGGCGACGGGCGGGCGGAGTGCGATTGGTCGCAGGAAAACGAATATATCCTCAGCGACTTTGCCAAGGGAGCCCACGATCATAAGCTGAATATTCCGCCCGCTCTGATTCCTTCTATATAAAGGCGGGCAGGCAGGCTTGGAATAGACTCTTCCCGCAGGTAGAGTGCATTAATGAGCAGATATCGAACATTTTGGGCCGTTGCGTTGCTGTTGCTTGCAGGAAGCGCGGTTGCTCAGAATCCATATAAATCCATTCAGGATATTCGGATCCTGAAACCGGCCGAAGCCGCCCGGGGCCTTGCGGTTGAAGTGGAATCGCAGTTAGTCTGGGTGGATCCTCTGCGCGGCAGCTTTTTTCTGAACGATGGAACAAACGGCATCTATGTGCGGTATCGCCTGAAAGAGGATGAAGCCTGCACACTGAAGCCCGGCGATGTGGTCCGGGTCGCCGGAAGAACCGGAGCCGGTAATTTTGCGCCGGAGATTCTCCCCGATTCCGTCAACGTGGTTGGCCACAGGCCGCTCCCGCCGGGAAAGAACTTCTGGTTCGGCAACCTTGATTCGCCGACCATCGACTGCGACTGGATCGAGCTTCGCGGGCGGATGATTTCCTATGAAATCATACCGGACGCATTTGCCATCGCGATTGAGATGGTCCGCGAAGGACGGAGCATGTTCATCCAGCTTCCTTTGAACCCGGAGAATGAAAAACGGCTTCCGGAGCTGATGTTCCACTGGCTGAAGTTCAATGCCGTTGTCGGCACCGTTCACAACGGAAACCGCCAGTCCGTGGGACGTATCTTTCATGTTTCATCGGCCGAAGACTTCGTGATCGATGGCGCTTCGCTGACAGAAGCGCTGAGTGAAGTGCAGAGTGCACAACCCATTCATGAACTGATGCAGCTCGACATGAACCACCGAAGCATCGTTAAAACCTATGGAACCGTTACGCACGTCGACGAACGCGAAGTTTTCCTGCGTGGCGAGAAAGCCGCACTGGACGTTCGGATGCAGAACACGGCGCACCTCTCGGTCGGAGATGTCATCGAAGTGGTGGGACTGACCCTGCCGCAGGAAATTACCCCTGCCTTCCGCGCCCACTCAGCAGAGCTCCTCCGGAAAGAGCCGGAGCCGCTTCCGGTTAAACTGGCCTCCGTCTCTGCGGTGAATGACACCCTGAATTATGACCTGATCGAGATCGATGCCCAACTCGTCGAGATCGGGCGCTCCTTCGGCGTAATCGATGCCGATATCGCAGTGGAGCGACAGATTAAATTGCTCTGCAGTTCAGGCGGAAAGTTATTTGAAGCACATCTGCCCGCCGGCAGCTCCCCGGGCGACTCGGTTAAACCCGGTGCAACGGTCCGGCTGACCGGTCTATGCCATGTGGTTCGGGAAAACTGGCGACCCTGGACGTTGGACATCGACGGATTCCGGCTTCAGCTGCGCAGTTCATCGGATATTGAAGTGCTTGCCTCAGCGGCCTGGTGGACCCCGGTCCGCCTGTTCTGGCTGGCCGGCAGCGCGCTGGCGGTTTCAATGCTGTTCTTCGTCTGGGTACTGCTGCTTCGTAAAACGGTGGACCGCCAAACCCGCATTATCGGAGACAAGGTCGAGCGCGAAACCACCCTCAACGAGCGGCAGCGTATTGCCCGCGAGCTGCACGACAATCTCGAACAGGGACTGGCCGGGGCAACGATCCAGCTGAGTGGATGCCGGCGGTTGGTGGAGTTGAATAAAGAACAGCTTCTCGAAACACTGGCGGAGTCGGTACAGTTGGCCGATGCAGCCGACCCGGAACTGCAGTCCCGACTGAAACTTTTGGAAAAGGATTTAATCGACGCAGCCGCAAAAAGTGAGCGGGCGATCTCGGTGGTGGATAATATGATTACGCACTGCAGCGACGAATCGCGGGCAACCATTCTGGAACTGCGCGGCGGTCTGCTGGAAAAAATGGATCTGGTTTCCGCGATCGAGGTTTCCATGAACCCGCTTGCCGAAGAGTGCGGCGCCGAACTGGTTTATAATGTCACAGGCCGCCCTGCCCGCCTGGAGCTTGATGCCGAGAGAAATCTGTTGTTCCTGATCAAGGAAGCAGTCAGCAATGCAACCCGCCATGCTTCCCCCTCCCGCATCGAGGTCGGCATTCATTTTTCCGAAGATGGGCTGCGCCTCTTTGTTCAGGATAACGGATGCGGGTTCGTAACAGATGCCCTTCCAAAGGTTGGAAGATTCGGATTACAGGGCATGCGGGAACGGGCGAAACAACTGAGTGCCGACATCACCATAGAAAGTGAAGTCGGCAGCGGCTCCCGTGTCAGCGTAGAAATGAAAACACTCAAAAACTGGTTGGTGGATTAAAATGGGAAAAAAGGTTCGTGTACTGGTGGTGGATGATAATGCGCTGATGCGCCTCGGATTAACGGAGGCCATTGCGATTGAACCGGACCTGGAAGTGGCCGGGGAAGCGGGAAACAGCGAAGAAGCGCTGAGCATGTTCAGGAATACGCAGCCGGATGTGATCACCATGGACTACCAGATGCCGGGCGGGGAAACCGGTATTGAGTGCACCCGGAACATCATATCGGAAAACCCGGATGCCAAAGTCATTCTACTTTCCGTTTTTGATTCCGAAGAGGATATTTACCAGGCACAACGTGCCGGGGTTAAGGGTTATCTTACCAAAAAGAGCGGAGGGGTTCGCGATGTGATCTCCGCCATTCAGGAGGTCGCGGCCGGCGGAAGCTATTTCCCGGCAGCCATCGCGGCCAAACTTGAAAAACGGCTCCGGCAACCGGATCTCACTCCTCGGGAAATGGACGTGCTCGAACTGCTTGCCGAAGGCAACATCAACAAAGAAATCGGCGACATCCTCGGCATATCGCTCGCCACGGTTAAACTGCACATGGGTAACCTGCTGGAAAAACTCAATGCGGCGGACCGTACGCAGGTTGTGGTTATTGCCTATAAGCGCGGTATTCTGCATCTAGACGATTAAGCGGAGGCCCCGGCAACTGCTCTATATACTATCGGCTAGATAGGCAGATCGGCTGGTTCATGTAAAAACCCCGTATCACTTCAAATTATACAGGGGAAATAATGAGATTACTATCACTCCGATTCGTATTGGGTTTATGGGCGGCATCTGCGGTGATGGCTCCTGCACATGCATTTGAAAATGTCCGCGGCCATTGGCATCTCGATGACGGCGTGGGAATGCAGATCACCGATGCATCGGGACACAGCAATTCCGGTTCTGCAGAAAACGTTCAATGGAATGCCGGGGTGCGGCATGCCGGCCTGCTTTTCGAGGATAAAGCGTTCGTAAATTGCGGCCGAGATGAAAGCCTGAGTCCGACAGCGGGTCTCACTATTGAGACGTGGATCAAGGTATGGAAGCCGGCCTTTGAGAAAAACGCCGCAATTATTTCAAAAAAGGGATCGTATGAGCTGCGGTTTGCGCCGGGTAAAAAACTATCGTTCCTGCTGAACCTGAACGGAAATGAGGTTGAGCTGACTTCCACCCCGCTGGATTGGAAAAACAGTGACTGGTACCATGTGGCCGCAACCTTCGATGGACGGAACACCCGACTCTATCTGAATGGAACACTGAACAGTGAAACCAAAGCCCGGGGCAGCATAACCGTCAGCAACTCAGATTTGTTGCTGGGCGCCTCCAAGAATCATGCAGGCCTGCGCGGCCGGATGGATGAAGTGCGCATTGCCGGCCAGGCCTTCCGTACAGATGAGATCATGGCATCGTACGACGAGGGAAAATACGAGTTGGAGCGTCAGGCCAGCAACTTCAGCGGCTATTTCACTAAAAAGAACAAACGCAAAGCCACGCCCGTCATTCCGGGCACACTCTGGATCGATGCCGAGGATTTTGATGATTACGGCGGCTGGTGGATGGACAACCAGTTTGTGCCGCAAATGGGCTCTCCCTATCTGCTGGCAGCCGGGATCGGGGTGCCGGTCGAGGATGCAAAAACCGTTATTACCATTCCGGAAAAAGGAGCATACCGTCTGTGGGTCCGTACGCGCAACTGGTTGAAGGATCATGCCCCCGGAAAATTTAACGTGCGCGTCGGCGGGATCGCTTCCGGCAAAACCTTCGGCGCAGAAAATACCAGCCAATGGATCTGGGAAAACGGTGGCACCTTTCAATTAAAAAAGGGTGAGTCGGAACTGTCGTTGACGGATCTGACCGGATTCTATGGCCGTTGCGATGCGCTGATTTTAACCAAAGACATGGACTATAGACCGGCGTCGGATTTGACGGCCTATAAGACGGAACGCGCCTGCCACACCGGGATGTCCGTGCTCGCAAAAGATGCGGGCGACTTTGACGTCATCGTGGTCGGTGCCGGTGTGGCCGGAATCAATGCCGCAATTTCTTCCGCACGAACGGGCGCCAGAACCGCGCTGATTCAGGATCGGCCGATGATTGGCGGCAATAACAGTCTGGAACTCGGCGTGGTTGTTTCCGGGCCGGCCCACCATGGCCATCCGAATGCACGCGAAGGCGGACTGAACGAAGAGATCGGGCGCGAGCGGGCCAATAATTTTCATGGAAAATGGAGTCAGGGTGCCGAACTCATCGCGGCCAGGGAAAAGAATCTGACGATCTTCCTGAATACGCACGTGAACGAGGTTGAGCGCGATGGACATCGCATTAAGGCGGTCAAGGCGTTCAACATGATTGACGGAAGCCGCTCGCGCTATACGGCAAAACAGTTCATTGATTGCACCGGCGACGGATGGCTGGGTTATTATGCCGGTGCACAGTACCGCATCGGCCGCGAAGCCCGTTCCGAGTTCAACGAAGATCATGCGCCGGAAGTGGCTGACAACATTACCATGAGCGGGTGTTTAATGTCGGGCCACACCCTCTGCTATAACACCAAAAAACTCAAAGAACCGGAGCCGTTCACGGGCCCGGACTGGTTATGGGATATTTCGGTCAATGCAGAAGATCTTGAAGCACGCAGGGATTTCAAAGGCAGTCATACCTATGGTCGCTGGTGGCAGGAAAATGTCGGCGAAGTAGACGACCTGTGGAATCCGGAAAACGCACGCGATGAGTTGCTCATTTTAAACCTCAGCTACTGGAACTGGATTAAAAATGAATCCTCCGCAAAAGACGAAGCGGCAAACTACAGAATGACCATTCTTCCGATCGGCAATGCCAAGCGAGAGACCCGTCGACTGGTTGGAGACTATATCCTGACTCAGAATGATGTCTTGGGTGCGACCCCGTTCGACGACGCCATTGGAAGCGGTGGCTGGTCGCTCGATATTCATAACCCGCAAGGGATCTTTTCGAAACGGGGTCCATTTGATTTCAACACCCATTCTCCGGTCAATCCCCTACCGTTCCGCATGCTCTATTCCAAAAACATTGAGAACCTCATGTTTGCAGGACGCAACGTTTCCGTAACGCACACGGCACTGGGCAACGTCCGCGTCCAGGCAACCACGGGGATCCTCGGGCAGGCAGTCGGTACGGCGGCAGCCATGTGTGTTGCAAAAGAAACTGATCCGCGCGGCCTGTATCAAGAGCATATCCGGGAGCTGCAGCAGCAGTTACTGAAAGATGATCAATATATCATCGGCTTGAAAAATGAAGATCCGGACGATCTGGCTCTGGCGGCCTCCGTCTCCGCTTCCAGTGAAAAATCGATCCTGTTCAGTGCTCAGAACGTAATCAACGGCGTGGCCCGGATTGTCGGCGAAGAAAAGAATATGTGGGCTTCGGACCCGAACGAAGCCATGCCGCAATCCATCCAGCTGGATTTCGGGAAACCGACACCACTGACCTCCGTTTACCTGACCTTCGATACAGAGCTGAATGCCAAGCGGCACGCCAGCTGGGAGCATAAGCCAAGTGAACGTTTTGTTCCCGAGTCGGTACGGAATTATCGTATTGAAGTGCTCAATGGCAGCACCTGGAAAACAGTAGCGGCGGTTAAAAATAATTATCAGCGCCGCCGTATTCACCGATTCCCGGAACTGACGGCATCCAAAGTCAAAGTGATCGTTGAGAAAACCAACGGCGATGCATCAGCACGCATCTATGAAATTCGCGCTTACAACGAAAGTAAATAATGAAAACACATACATGGATCGTTTTAATTCTGCTGGGCCTGGTTCCGTTTTCCAGGGGTACGGACCGACCGAACATCGTGGTCTTTTTTACGGATGACCTGGATTTCGATGAAGTCCCGCGTTCGCTGTACGACCTCGAAAAGTTCCCGAGCCACACGGGTATGAAACAGCAGGGATTCTATGCGGATGACTTCCCGAAGTTTGACCAGCCGCAAAACGACTATTTTGAAAATCCCGACATGCTGATGCCGCACCTGGAAAAGCTGGCGCAGCAGGGCGCTGTGCTGGACCGGTTTTATATTACCTCCCCCATCTGCACGCCCAGCCGCTACTCCATGCTGACCGGCCGCTATGCCAGCCGCAGCACCGGCTTCCGGAGAAAGCAGCCCGATGGTCGCCCGGCCAGTATCGACTGGAGCGCCAATCTGGACAAAAAGGAAAGCAACCTGCCCAAAGCACTTCAGCAGGCCGGTTACACCACCGGCATGGTCGGAAAATGGCATAACGGCCATGGTGCCGGTTCCTATAATTCCGAACTGCGCAACATGAAACTTTCCGATCCGAGTGTAAACGATTTGGTGAAAGAGGCCCAGCGCATCGAATGCGAAACCATGTGCAAAGAACAGGGATTTGATTTTGCGGCCAGTCTCCAGATCGGAAACGTCGGCGCACTGAAAGCTCCGAAAAAACTGCGACTGGAAAACCTGCACTGGGTGACGCAGGGCGCGCTCGATTTTATCGATTTTGCCGTCGAGAAAAAAGAGAAACCCTTCTACCTCTATGTGTCGCTTCCCCTGCCGCACCGTCAGTATTACGATTCGCAGTCCCGCAACCCGAATGCCTCCTACTGGTTCGAGCGCGATCCCCGCGCAACGCCGGGCGGTTATCTGGATGAAGTATCCGACTGCATGCCGTCCTATGAAGATGTGGTTCGCCGCTGCAAGGAAGCCGGCCTGCCGATGGTTAACGCCTATGGAACACACATTGATGACAGCCTGGGCGCGATCCTGAACAAACTCGAAGAACAGGGCCTTGCCGAAAATACGCTGTTCGTTTTTACCAGCGATCACCAGAGCCGCGCCAAGAATACAGTGAGCGAAGCCGCCCGTGTGCCGTTCGTGGTCCGATGGCCCGGTAAAGTGAAGCCCGGCACCCGTCAGGCCGGCATCGGCTCCAACGTTGATCTCGTCACCACCTTCCTCGACATTGCCGGCTACGACGATGCGAAGTCCGACGTCGGCATGGACGGCCAAAGCATGAAACAAATGCTGACCGGAGAAACGGATAAAGGCCGCGACTCACTTTATCTCGAAGTCATGTATAACCGCGCCGTCGTGACGGATCAGTTTAAATACATCGCCTGCCGCGCCCCCGCCGAAGTGGAAGAACGCATCGCCAAAGACGCCATCGCTGCATTGGAACAGCAACGCCGACGCCGCGTTTCCTGGGACGGCCGCGAAAATGTACCGGGCAATGCCAGCAAAGGGGTCATCATGGATGGCGACCGCGAAATCCCCGGCTATTTTGACAAAGACCAGCTCTATGACCTTAAAGCCGATCCGTTCGAACAGAACAATCTGGCCGATGATCCGGCCTATGCCGGCAAACTGACTGAAATGAAAACGCTGTTATCGTCCTATCTGGCCGACTTGCCCCACCCCTTCGGAGAATTCTAATGGAAACACCGTATAAACAAAAACTGCCCACCCCATCCTACTCCATCTATCTGATCCTCGTTGCCGCCGCCATTCTGACGGCACTGAGCGTCATGACCTGCTTCGGAGCCGAACGCCCCAATATCATCGTCTATTTCGCGGACGATATCAGCGCACGCGAAATTCCAATCTATGGAAGTTCTGTCTGGATCGACCCGCTGCGCGGAGAAACTTCGGATCTAAACTACCGCGCTAAGATGCCGGTGCTCGACAAACTGGCGACTGAGGGGTGCTGGATTAAGACCGCCTGGGCCGCGTGCGTCTGCAACCCCAGCCGTGCCATGATGATGTCCGGTCGCTACGGTTATCAGACCAAATGGTGGAACAACAAAGATAAGGGCGTGGGTCCCGACGAAACCGGCAAAGTCAACGGCTCCTGGCCGGTCTATATGAGCTCGCCGCTGTTGATCGGGCACATCGCGCAGAAAGCCGGTTACGGCTCCTACTGGTCCGGCAAAACCCAGATGGCCGGAAGCTGGGAAATGCACGGGTTCGACGAAGGCTGTTTCACGCCCGGCAACCTGACAAACAAGGACAATCCCTACACCGACCTCAAACACGAATACAAAAAAGTCGATGGCGAACGAGTGCTGGTAAATATCGACAATGGCGAAGTGTGCGACACCTATCTACAGCACAGCTGGAACTTTTCCCCGCACGTAAAACTGATGAACCATCCGTCGGATCCCGGCAAGATTGTCTGGTGGCCCAATACACCTGAAGCCCGGAAAAATTATGGCCTCTCGACCTTCGGGCCCGATGTGGAACTCGACTTTTCCATCGACTTCATGGAACGCATGCATAAACAGGGCAAACCGTTCTTTGTCTATCACACCACCCACCTCGGTCACGGCGCATGGGACTGGTTCAACCCCGAAAACGGACAGTGCTGGCCGGGCACCCCGAAAATTCAGTGGGACGGAAAAAGATACCACCGCACCCAACCGATCGTCACCGGCGATAACGGGGATTACAACGAGCACGACACCATCACCGAACCCGGCATGCACCACCACCTGAACTATATCGACTACCAGCTCTGGCAGTATCAGCAGAAGCTCGAGGAAATGGGCGTGGCCGAAAACACCGTCATCATTTTTGCCGCCGATAACGGCACCGCTCAATACGGCAAAAACAGCGGCGACCGGCAGAAAGGCTGTCACATCCCGATGATTATTTATGCGCCCGGTATGACCAAGCACGGCGAGCAGGATGTTCTCGCCAGCGTCGCCGATGTGCTGCCGACCATCGCCGACCTGATTGGATTCGAAATTCCTGCACACTATAAAATCGATGGCGAGAGCCTCGTCCCGTTCCTCTTTACCGGAAAAACGGAGCACCGCGACTGGATCTATGCGCAACGAGGCCCGGAGCAGCTGATCCGCGGAAAGAAAGTACTCAAAGACGGCCGCGATAAATGGTTCGATGTTTCCGGCGATCCGGACGACCTGATCAGCTTTGGCGAAATCAAAAACTGGGGATCGGTTTCAGAGGCGCATATTCAGGAGCACAAAGAGCTGCAGGAAATCCTGCCCCGGTTTGACACCTACTATCATGAGTTCAACGCCCCCGGAATTCCCGGCAGTTCTAAATTCAGTCAAAAACGGTACGGCCGTAAAACCCCCGCCCCGGAATTACAAGCGGATCCCACCCCTGCGCCAGTCATAAAACCGGCCGCGAAAAAGGGCGGGAAAACTAGGGAAGCCTTCTGCGCCGAGAAAAAGATCGTCATGGAGAAAAAGGGGAAAGCCTACGATCAGGCTAAAGTCGAAAAGATTTTCGACAACATGGATACCGACAACAATGGCCGGGTCACCAAAGAAGAGCAGAAGGCGTATTACGAAAAGAAATAACTTCCAACCCTTGGAAATGATTATGAAATCAAAAATCATCACGCTGGCCATCGCGACAACGCTGACGACGCTGGCGACCGCGGATAAACCCAACATCATCATGATCTACGCCGACGACCTTGGCTATGGCGATGCCGGCTGTTATGGATATGACACACTGGTCCCTACTCCGAATATTGATCGACTGGCCGAAGAAGGAGTCCGCTGTACACAAGGCTACGTGACCGCTTCGGTCTGCGGCCCCAGTCGGTATGGTCTGCTGATGGGCCAATATCAGATGCGCATCGGTGTGCAATGGAATCAGGACACCTGGAGCGACCTGAAAAACGGGACGGTTGAAACGCCTGAAAACAGCCGGGTCGGCAAACAACGCACCATCGATCAGGCACTGAAAGCCGCCGGATACGTCACGGGCATGGCCGGGAAATACAACCTGCCCTGCGCGCCCGAAACGACGTTCGATGAATCGTATTCCGTGATGGGTTTCGGCGGCTGTTATTTCCCCGATGAAACCGGCAACTACAACAGTGTGGACGGCTACAACAATGGCGGCGGAAACAAAGAGATTGTCTGGGGACCGAAACGCCCGGGTGAAGAATATCTGACCGATCGCCTCGGACGCCAGACGGTAGAGTTTATTGAAAACCATAAAGAAGATCCTTTTTTCTTCTACCTCGCATTTAATGCACCGCACAGTCCGATGCAGGCCAAGACGGCGTATAAACCACGAGTGGCGCACCTGAAAACCGAAGCGCTTAAGATGTACGGCGCCATGGTCATTTCCATGGACGAAGCCATTGGCGAAGTGCTTGAAGCACTCGACCGGCTGGGACTCGCCGAAAACACCATCGTGGCCTTTGCCAGCGATAACGGCCCGACCTATGCATACAATGTTGAATGGCCCGAAGACTGGCCCAAAGAACTGCTCGGCTCCGCCGGTAACCTGCGCGGGTATAAAGGACAGATCTGGGACGGAGGACTGAAGGTGCCCTACATCATCCGCTGGCCGGGTGAACTGGAAGCCGGTCAGGTGTTTGAAAAGCCGGTCAGCACCATGGATTTCTATCCCACATTCTGCGCCGCGGCCAACGCTCCGGTTCCTGAAGGCACGCATCTCGACGGCGTGGACCTGAAACCGTTTCTAACTGGAGCATCCGAAGGGGCTCCGCATGAAACCCTCTATTGGCACTGGGATGAAAGTGGTGCAATCCGCAGTGGCGACTATAAGCTATCCGTTTGGCAGGACCTGTTCTGGCTTTACAACCTGGAGGAGGATGTAGCCGAAAAGAACGACCTTGCAAAGTCACACCCCGAAGTCGCTGAGCGCCTGATGAAGGACTACAAAGCATTTGTTGCCACCCTCCCCCCGGTCCTCAACCCCAAAGCCCGGAAAAAGAAATAAGCAGCCAGCCTGCGGCGGCAACAAAGCGCCGCCCTCCAATCATGACCTTACTGGAGGGCGATGGTTGTCTTGCGAGCGCTCAGACTCGCTTCGCGGCGTCATCGCATCCCCCGCACCGAAACAACCGCGGCGGCGACGAAGCGCCGCCCTCCAATCATGAGCGCACTGGAGGGCGATGCTTCGTCATCGCATCCCCCGCACCGAACAACCGCGGCGGCGCCGAAGCGCCGCCCTCCATCATGGCTGTTCCTGGAGGGCGATGGTTGTCTTGAGAGCGCTCAGACTCGCTTCGCGTCGTCATCGCCACGCATCCGACAGGGATCAATCATGCCAAAACAGTTTTTCGATCTCTCCCTGATACGGCCACTGATCCGACCGCTCAACCAAACCATGTCGCACAGGATTATTCTGCACATAGTGCCACTTCTCTGAATAGGAGTCACCTTGTCGCAATTGCGTATCCCAGAAACTGTCCTGCCAGATCGGCTGTTCATCCTGTCGAGGCCATGATTTCGATGCCGTAGCTTTCCAGTACTTTACCCATTTTTTTAACTCGGGATATTCATGAACCGCAGGAGCGCAAAATAGATGTATGTGATCGGGTAAAATTGTGTACCGGCCGACAACCCACTGATCGGCTTTCTTCCAGGATGTAAGCAAGAGCACATGAACATCCGGGTGGGCAAAGATCCGTTTCCGATCTTTGGAACATACGGTCAAAGAAATGATGGATGAAAAATTCGTTTTCTGAATTACCTGTTGATGCGCTGGTTGTTTTCGATCCGGTAACATGCCGGAATGCTATCAAGACATTGTAAGTATAACAGACCATAGTTCCCTTAATATGCAAACCCTTACGATCGCGGCGGCGACAAAGCGCCGCCCTCCAATCATGAGCGCACTGGAGGGCGATGCTTCGTCATCGCATCCAACCGCACCCAAACAACCGCGGCGGCAACGGAGTGCCGCCCTCCATCAGGGCTCTTCCCGGAGGGCGATGGTTGTCTTTCGAGCACTCAGACTCGCTTCGCGTCGTCATCGCCCCGCGCACCAAAGCAACCGCGGCGGCGCCGAAGCGCCGCCCTCCAACTTGGTTATTCCTTTTGTCATCCCCGGTCCGGCACGTGAAAAATTCCAATCATTGGAAGGCTTTCGAGGGCGGGATGCCTCGGTGCTTTTTATAGGCCCGCGAAAAATAGAGCGGGTCATCAAAGCCGCTCTTTTCCGCAATCCGGGCCATGCGCCAGTCGGGATTGGCTTTCATCAGCCGGTCGGCCAGTTCGAGGCGCCGGTTCATTTGGTAGCGCTTGAAGTTCGTTCCCATCATGGTGGTGAACAGATGTGATAAACGCGACGGGCTGAGCCCGACCACCCGGGCGGCTTCCGCCAGGGTCAATGACTCAGCAGGGTCGGAACGCATGCGTTCAACCAGCGGATTCAACAGGTCATAGTCGCGCCGACCGACGAGCGCATGATTCGCAATGTGGTGGATTAAAACTTCAAACATACTCAACAGGTCATCCACTTTTTCCCGGGAAAAAACCGGCATCTTTTTCAGGGCGGCTGTTTCATGCCGGTTCCGGGCGCTCTCTTTGGCACCGGACAGGCGGAACTGTCCGATCATAACATAGCCGATGGGGGCCTGCCCCACGCGGATAGGCATCACCGCTTCGCACAGGCCGGCATGACACTGATAAAAATGAACCCCGTTCTTTTCAAGTGCGGCGGCGCGTCCCTGCTGGTCATTGGCGAGGCAGGCTTTATTGAAGCCCTGTTCACGACGGCGCATACTGCAATAACTGCAGATACTTCGATCCTTCCCGATACACATCTCCTCTCCGGCCTGCGAGAAAAAGGCAATGCGTACACCCGTTAAAGACGTGAAGTGACCCAGCAGTTTCAGCATTTCCGGACTGAAGATATATTCCATGTTCCGACTCATGGACTATTTTTACAAGCTTACAGCATATTTGTCCATCTATATAGCAATTGCATCTATGGTCATTTCCAGCCCGATTGTATTATCTATGGAATCACAAACGGGGTGATAACTAATTGGAGAGTAACATGACAAAACGCGATGTGGTTAAAATGGTTCTAAACGGCGTAAAGCCGCCGTATGTTCCGTGGTCCTATAAATTTACAGAAGAGCCGGAAAAAGCACTGACAGAATATCTGGGATGCGACGATCTGGAGAAGGCGGTCGGGAATCACATCGTTCGCGTCGGCAGCGACATTGGATTTTTTGAGGATATCGGCAACGACCGACTGAAAGACGTGTTCGGCGTCATCTGGGACCGCAGCGTGGATAAGGATATCGGCGTCTGCGAAAACTGCCTGATCCCGGAACCGACCATGGAAGGTTTTGAATTTCCGGATCCGCTCGACCCGCGATTCTTTGACAACATTGAGCCGAAACTGGAAAAATATTCCGATTGTTTCCGCGTATTTGAGCTCGGGTTCTCGCTCTACGAACGCGCATGGACGTTGCGCGGCATGGAAAACTTTATGATCGATATGATCGAAGAGCCGGAGTTTGTTCATGAGCTGCTGACCGCCATTGCCGACTATAACCTGGCGCAGGTGGAAGAAGCGCTGAAGTATGATATTGATGCTGTCTATTTCGGCGACGACTGGGGCCAGCAGAGCGGCCTGATTATGGGGCCGACCTTCTGGCGTGAATATATCCTGCCGCAGCTGAAACGCATGTACGGTAAAGTTCGCGAAGCCGGAAAATTTGTGATGATCCATTCCTGCGGCGATGTCGACGAACTGTTCGACGATCTTGTGGAGGCCGGCCTGAACAGCTTTAATCCCTTCCAGCCGGAAGTGATGGATATCCATGCCATCCTGCCGGCCTATCGCGGACGCCTCGCCTTCCACGGCGGACTCAGCATGCAGAAGACCCTGCCCTTCGGCACGGTGGAGGATGTGCGCAACGAATCGCGCGATCTGCTGAAACTCGGCGCCGACGGCGGCTATATTTTCTCGCCGTCCCACTCGGTCGAAAGCGACACCTCGATTGAAAACATGATTGCGTTTATCGAAGAAGCATTTGCCCAGGAAAGTTACCAGGCGCTCTATCCGGGAGCCGGACTGAAGCTGCCCGCGACCGTGTAAGCAAAACTGGAGGGGCGAGTTCCACCTCGCCCGCGGCCCGGGTGGAACCGGGCCCTCCAAATGGGTTGGGTTTTAACAGAATCAGGGGAAGACGATGTTAAACAGGAGAACAACTCATGACCAACCCGCAAGATCTCATCATAGAAGAAGAGTGGTTTAAGGCGGATATCGACCGGCGCGAATTCAAGGCGCTCATGCAAAAGGACGATATCCATGGAATAATCAATACAACGCTGTGGATCGCATCCCTTTTGGGATTCGGTTGGCTGGCCTGGCGGGCCATTCCGCTTGGCTTAATGTATTCTATCCCGGCCTTTTTGCTGTATGGAATTTTTTACTGTGCCTGCGATGCGCGCTGGCATGAAAGCTCGCACCACACCGTATTTAAAACGCAATGGATGAATGTGGCACTGAACTTTTTTGCCACCGCCATGCAGCAGCGCGATATCATCTTCACCACCTGGTCGCATGCACGGCATCATTCCTACACGGTCATTACGGAAATCGATCCGGAAATCACCGTGACCCGCCCGCCGAAATTCTGGCCGCACTTTCTGGATTTCTTCAGCCTGAAAGAGTGCACCTACTATTTCCCGGTCCTCATCCAGCACACGCTGGGCATTCCCAGCAAGGCCGCCAGGGATTTTGTTCCGGAAGAGGAGTTCAGAAAAATGTTCTGGTGGGCCCGCGCCTCCTTTGCACTCAACATGGTTCCGGTGGCATTGGCGATCACCTACCGCAGCTGGATTCCCCTGCTCTATTTCATCGGCCCGAAATTCTACGCCAACTTTGTACAGCGCGCCTTCGTCCTCGCCCAGCATGCCGGCATGGATGAAAACGTATGGGACCATCGCGCCAACTCACGGACCATCAAAGTAAACCCCCTGCTCGGGTTCCTCTATATGAACATGCAGTATCATATCGAGCACCACATGCATCCGCTCATGCCGTTCCACGCCCTGCCGAAGTTTCACGCTAAAGTGAAGGACCAGATGCCGGAACCCTATAACGGAATGGGCGCGGTGTATAAAGAAATGCTGCCGGCACTGAAGAAGCAGGCGCTGGACGTCACCTACTACATCAAGCGACTGGTTCAGGGCGTACTGCCGGAACGACGGGCGGTGAAGCGCAAAGGCGAAGAGATCGGAACGACGACCGGAAGCCAAACTTTCATTCCGCAATGCGAAACCCCGGAACATGAACGGGTCTGGCATGATGTACTCAAAGCCGATGAACTCATGAAAAACGATTCCATCGATGTGGTCGTTGATGAAGAACACTATGCGCTATACCAGCTGGACAAAGGCGACTACCGCGCAACCGAAGGCGTATGCACACACGAGTTTGCTCTGCTGGCCGATGGCGTGCTTCAGGACGGTTGCATCTCCTGCCCCAAGCACAACGCCAAATATGATGTCTGTTCCGGCAAGGTGCTCACCCGCCCGGGCAAGCGTGACATTGCCACCTATCCCGTCCGCCTGGTGGAGGGCATGCTGCAGCTGGGCCTTCCGAAAAATGAGGAAAACTAAAGCTGAACTTCCAATCATTGGAACCGCGGTTTCTACAGAATCAACCTCGTGGGTATTGATGAGGAGAACCCAGGCCAAAGGGACCGACATGCAGAATTCACGGTTTTTGCATTGGGCAATGTTCGGGGAATGGTCCATAGTTTCGCCCGATTTTAACTACGAGGAATGATCATGGGAAAAACAGTAAATGTTAAAGGCGTAAAGTTCGGCGGCAAAAATCCACTAGCGATGATTGCGGGACCGTGTGTGATTGAAAGCCGGGAAGGCTGTATGGCCATTGCCGACAAACTGGTAAAACTTTCAAAGAAGCAGAATATCCCCTTTGTGTTCAAAGCGTCCTACGACAAAGCCAACCGCACCTCCATCAATTCCTACCGCGGCCCCGGCATTGAAGCGGGTCTCGAGATCCTCGCCGAGATTAAAGAAAAATATAACGTTCCGGTCCTCACCGACGTCCACAGTGTGGAAGAGATCAAGATTGCCGCGAAGGTCGTCGACATTATTCAGCTCCCTGCTTTCATGATCCGTCAGACCGATTTTGTGGTGGCCGCCGGCGAAAGCGGCGCGGTGGTGAATGTGAAAAAAGCCCAGTTTGCCGCCCCGTGGGATATGGCCAACGTGGTTAAGAAAATTGAATCGACCGGCAACACGAAAATCATGCTGACCGAGCGCGGGGCGTCCTTCGGCTACAACACGCTCGTGGCCGATATGCGCAGCCTGATTATAATGGGCGAAATGGGCTATCCCGTCATCTTCGACGCCACCCATTCCGTTCAATCCCCCGGCGGACAGGGCGACACCTCCGGCGGAGACGGACGCTTTGCCCCCTACCTTGCCAAAGCCGCAGCCGCCGTCGGGGTGGACGGTATGTTTATTGAAACCCATCCGAATCCGGCCGAAGCGCTCTCCGACGGACCGAACATGATCCCGACGAAAGATCTTTCCAAACTCTGGAAAAAACTGGACGCCATCGACCAGATTAAATAGCGCGAGCTAAGGACCATGTCCACTACCCGCTATCTTGTTCCAGCGGCTCTTCATTCGGTTGAAACCGTTGAAAAGAAGAGCCGCTTTATTGCAACGGTCTACCGAATTAAAACACCGGATGAGGCCAAAGCCTTCGTTGAACGGATCCGTACTGAGCACCCGAACGCCCGTCATCATTGCTGGGCTTATGTCGGCGGACCGGCCGGCAGCACACACCCCTGCGGTATGAGCGACGACGGCGAACCGCACGGCACCGCCGGGCGGCCGATGCTGCAGGTGCTTCAAAACTGCGGTATTGGCGAAATCATCGTGGTGGTTACCCGCTATTTCGGAGGAATCAAACTGGGAACCGGCGGCCTGGTTCGTGCCTATTCCGGCGCGGTTCAAGCCGCACTCGAAACACTGCCAACGGAAGAAGCCATCGAGAAAGAGCGGGTCCGGTTAGGGATGGCTTTTGAACACGAACAAGCCTTACGTCACCAGTTCGAACTACTCTGCCTGCCACTTCTCAACGTGGAATACGGATCCGGTGTTACGGTTTTAACAGAGATTCCGACCGACCGTTTCGAGGTCGCATGGGATCAGCTGAAAGGAGCGCTACCTCATGGCGCACTCCGGCTGATTAAAGATTGAGCAGTTCCTGAACGTCTTCCCAGGTCAGCTTCTGCATCACCTGCTCATCAGTGGTCAGCGTAGAATCGATAATTCCTTTTTTGTGCTCCTGCATTGCCAGTACTTTTTCTTCCACCGTGCCTTTGGTAATGAGCTTGACGGAGTAAACCGTCCGCTTCTGGCCGATACGGTGTGCACGGTCGGTGGCCTGATCTTCCACGGCCGGATTCCACCACGGATCGAAATGAATCACCATGTCGGCACCGGTCAGATTCAGTCCGGTTCCGCCGGCTTTCAGACTCATGAGAAATACCGGAATGGTGTGATCCTTATTGAACTTACGAACCACATCCTGTCGATCCTTGGTGCTGCCGTCCAGATAGGTATATTTGATGCCCCGCTCATTCATTTCTTCTCTCAGAATACCCAGCATACTCGTAAACTGGCTGAAAACCAGCACACGGTGCTTACTGTCGATGGCTTCGTTGAGCAGCTCAAAGAACAGTTCCATCTTGGCGGACGGATGCTTGCTCTTCACACCGTCCAGCTTCAATAGATCAATGTGGTTACAGGTCTGGCGCAGGCGCAGCAGCGTTTTGAGAATTTCCATGCGGCTCTTGTTAAAGCCTTCTTTCTCAACCATTTCACTGATCTTGTTTTTCGAATCCTCGAGCAGCTGTTTATATACCTTGTGCTGATCCTGCGTAAGTTTGCACGGTGCCACACGCACAATTTTTTCCGGCAGGTCTTTTGCCACATATTTCTTCAGGCGACGCAACAGGAACGGATGCAGCTTCCGGCGGAGCTTGGACTGCGCATGTTCGCCCTCTTCCCCGCCGTTGAGGATCGGCAGTTCGTAGTATTCCCGGAAATCCTTGTGGTTGCCCAGATAACCGGGCATCAGATAATCCATGATGGACCACAGATCAGTAACGCCGTTTTCGATCGGCGTTCCGGTCAGTACGAGTTTGTGGTCGGCCTTGATTTTCTTTGCGGCCAGCGAATTCTGTGTGGCGCGGTTTTTAATGTGCTGCGCTTCATCCAGAATGGCGATGGAATAGGTGAATTCAACATGCTTCTCAATATCGCGGCGCATCAGCGCATACGACGTAATCACCAGGTCCACCTTCGGAATATTTTTCCACTTTCGGTGCCGGTCGGTGCCATGAAGCGTTAATGATTTTAAATTCGGTGTGAACTTGGCGGCTTCTTCTTTCCAGTTTTCCACCAGACTGGTCGGGCAGATGATCAGCGCGGGTTTGCCCTGATGATGCTCATCGGATCGGCCCAGCTGAATCCATGCAAGGGTCTGAAGTGTTTTTCCCAGTCCCATTTCATCGGCCAGAATGCCGCAGAACCCGCGATTTTCGAGGAAACGCAGCCAGTTGACCCCCTCCTGCTGATAGGAGCGCAGTGTGGCTTTCAGTTTCGGATGCAGATCAACTTCCTGAACGGAATCCTGTTCGTTCTGCTGTTGGGCCCGCTCCATCCAGTTCGGGGTAGCTTTAATATTGATGCCGTCGAGCGCATTCAGGGAGGACTCAACGTAGCTTCCATAAATGCCGCTCATGCGGAATGAACCCGGTTTGTCGCCGGTGCCAACCGCGCAGTCCTCAAAGACTTCGCGTGCCTGCAGAATGGCATCGCCGTCGAGCAGGATGGTGCGGCCGTTCCGCTCAATAAAGGAATCGCCCTTCATCAGCGCGCGTTGAATATCCCGTTCAGAAATGCTGCCGGTTCCAACGTCATACTGATAGCTGACGTCGAAATAGTCGCCCTTCTCGGATTCATCCACCTGAACAATCGGGGTCACATAGTCCGCTTTCTCAGCAAACGGTTTCACGCGGCCCTCCAGCTCAACATCCCAGCCAAAGCGGCGGACCTGCGGAACGCCGGTTCCGAGGAAATTGAGTACTTCGCGCGGGCCGACGATATTTTTCAGGGTATCGCCTGCCCGGCCGTCGAAATGAACCGCCTGAAGCCGCTGGACGGCTTTCTTTTCGGCCGCCATGTTGCGGATGCGGTATTTCAGCAAGTCGCGCGGATCCGGAATGGCAAAGTTACCGCGCATATCGGCCCGGCCGGCCACCAGTTCCACTTCATCGTTATAACGGGCATACAGCGTTGCCGCCAGCGAAGCCGGGCTGCCTTTCACCACCAGACGGAAAGTCGGCTTGGCCGGCTTCATGAAAAAGAGGTCGGGTGTGATCTCCGTGCGGACGGCCGCCACTTTTTCAATTTGCGGCAGTTCCGTCATCAGAAAAGCAGGAATGGTTTCGCGCGGGATGGTCAGCTTCCCTGCATAAATTTCCAGCATCGGTTTCGGAAAAATGTTGCTGAGCGGCCAGAATTCGCCGGCACTGAAAATCCAACCGGACTTATGACCGATGATGTAGGTCGGGAACATGTCGACTTTACCATCCGGCAACTCCGTGGTGATGTGCAGTATCAGCTCCCCGTTTTCACGGTTCATGTCCATTTCCATGACGGAATCAAGCGTTCCGTTATTGACGAGACACCCTTTTTTCTGCCCTTTCTGATGAATGACCTTGCCTTGGTGAAGCCGCAGGATATTGATCAGATCATAAATTGAAATCGGAATTTCACTCTTCAGGGCTCCCCCGCAGATGTCTTCCAGTACATACAGCAGATTTTCATCGCGCCGCGGAAATGAAAACGGGATGTCAGTCGGGGTATCAGTGGCGGCGGTTCGTTTTTTATTGAATTCGACAGAAACATGAACAGAGGTCTTCTGCGCCTTCAGCTGTTCCTGCCAGTCTTCGGCCAATTCGATAATGAGATGGGCCTTAACCGCACCGGGCTCGTCTTTGCGGACCCGCTGAATTCGAGTGCCCTCGGCCGCTTTTGCAATCCGGTCGATCCGGCGTTTTTCGTTGTTGGCCTTCCGCTTCCGGTCGGGATCGGATTGCTGTTTGATGACTTCCAGCCCCATGGCCACCAGATGCGAACAGATCAGTCCGCGTTCCTGGTTATCACGGCACGGGCAGTGATTTTCCACTAAGCCGTTTTTAAGAATTTCAAACTTACTGCGCATTCCGCGCGGCCCCAGGTTGAGCTGACCTGTAATAAACGGGTGCTCAAACGTAACTTTTTCCACCACACCACGCTCAAACAACGCCTTGCCGTCGCGAAATGCGCGCCAGCCGGCCCAGTCCTTTAGCTTTTTTTCGTTATATGGCAGTGAATCAGGCATTAGTCATTGCTTCTTTAAATGATGTGGGAAATAGACTCCATTTTCTCCACTTCACGGGATAAATCGATCAAAATTTCAGTTTTTTATGCTAACAGAATCCTGACAATCTATTTTCCAAGCCTTGTAACCCGGCATTTATGGATTAAATCGGCATAAAACAGGTATTGACGGAACCCCTGCCCCGGAACATTATGCGCGCCTTTGAAACGAGGAATCTCCATGCAACGGATCATGAAAAAATCGAAAATACACACGGCCACCATTACCGGGCTGGAGTTGTATTATGAAGGCAGTGTAACCATCGACCGCGATCTGATGGACGCCGCCGATATGCTTCCAGGTGAACAGGTTCAGATTGTCAACCTGAACAACGGTGAACGCTTCGTGACCTATACGATTTCCGGCGAGCGAGGCTCCGGCGCCATTGAACTGAACGGTCCGGCCGCCCGTCTGGCCGCCCGCGGCGATAAAGTCATCATCATTTCCTACGGTAACTACGACGATGAAGAAGCCAGGGCGCTCGAACCGATCGTGGTCTTTGTGGACGATGAGAATCGGCGCGTTCAGAAATGAGCGACTACCTCTACCAAAACACAGAACAATACTTCGGGCAGCTGGCCGGCGGCGCGCAAAAGTGCGGCGAAGAAGAACTGAAAAAACTCGGCGCCACGCGCATCCGGGCCGGCTATCTGGGGTTCTACTTCTGCGCCGACCCGGTCACTATTTACAATATTGTTTATAAAACCCGCATCTTTTCTCGCATCCTCGCCCCGCTGCTGGCCTTCGACTGCCACTCCGAAAAATATCTGTATAAAACGGCACAGCAAATCGACTGGTCCGACTTTCTGACCCTGCATAAGACCTTTGCAATTACTTCCAACGTGGCCGACAGCAATATTCGCAACTCGCAATATGCCGGACAGATCCTCAAGGATGCCATTGTGGACCAGTTCAGGGAAAAAACCACCCAGCGCCCGAATGTAGACACGCGCTTCCCCGACCTGATGCTGAACCTTTATATCCACGAAAACAAAGCCCGCATCAGCGTGGATCTGGGCGGAGGCTCGCTGCATAAACGCGGTTACCGCACCGAATCGGTCGAAGCTCCTATGCAGGAAACGCTCGCCGCGACGATTCTGCAACTATCTGAATGGAACGGCGAACGCCCGCTCTACGATCCGTTCTGTGGCTCCGGCACCATTCTTTGCGAAGCCTTTATGAAAGCCGGCAACATTCCGGCCGCCACCATTCGACATAAATTTGGATTCCTGCGTCTGCCCGACTTCGATGCCACGGTGTGGAATCAGATTAAAACCAAGGCCAATAACGAAACGGTAGATATACCCGATGGATTAATCAGCGGCAGCGACATCAGTCCCGACGCCGCAAAAGCCGTACGCGCCAACCGAAATAATCTTCCAGAGCTTGGAACCATCAAGGTGCGCCGTTCGGACTTCCAATCATTGGAAGGGTTTACCAATACCACCATCGTCACCAACCCGCCCTACGGCATCCGTCTTGGCGATCCCGCCGAAGTGGCCGGTCTGCTGAAAGAGTTCGGCGATTTCCTGAAACAGAAGTGTACCGGCTCCACCGCCTATATTTATTACGGTGAAAAATCGCTCGTCAAAAAACTCGGCCTCAAACCGGAATGGCGCCATGAGCTCCGCGCCGGCGGCCTGGACGGCGTGCTCTGCAAATACGAGTTGTATTAACCCGCTTCAACCTCAGAAACGTTACAGTCATTGGATATTTCCAATGGCTGTAACCGCCCAGATAGAGCTATCTATTTTCCAATCATTGGAAAACTACCTCCTCCATCCCTTGCAACAGGAAAGCTCTCCTGTGCTTCATCCTGCAAGGATTTCTGAGAGCCAGACCTCTTAATTCTCTGTTCTGACATAAACCTCCGTTTTTTATCATTTCTGAGACAAAAGATATTTGCCGCTTCTGCTCCCGCTATAAAATATGGCTCTCGCATATAGCTTCCGTGCCGTTAATTGGAAACGGTGCAAATAAAACCGATCCGCTTTTGATCTGGCATGTATAGTGCTTTCATTTTGGAGACTTCATCTAAAAACTTAATATGCACTCAACTACTAAAACTGATTCGCTAGGCAGTAGAAAAGGAACTTCCCTTGTAGAAACGGTCGTTTCTCTTTTCCTTTTTTCCATTTTTATCGCCGGTGCCTGCAAGGTCATGATTTCCCACCGCCAGGTAACTGATAAAGCAAGAGCCCACTACACCGCTGTGAATATTGCCAAAAATCAGATCGAACAGATTCGCAATACCCTGACGCGCATTGGATATGACCAGATCTTCAATAACGAAGAAAAAGAAATTCAGGTCGCTGCCAACGGAGAGGTAAGCAATCTTGGAAAATTCCGAAGAACCACGGAAATCACCAGTGTTAATGACGGAATGGTGGAGATTGTGGTGACCGTTGAAATACTGGACCGGAAAAAACTTAAATTCGGCAAGGAATCCGAAGTATTGCGAACCTATCTTGCAAGGCCGTTAAAGCGATCGTGAATATGCTTCCTTCTACTAAATATAAACAAGGGTTCACCATTACGGAAGTGGTTGTTTCCTCCATGATTTTTGTGATGGCCGTAGGTGTCGCCATGAGCGGCTACATTTTTTCGCTGAAGAACACGAATTCGGCCAACACGCAAAGCGAACTGGACTCGGACGTCCAATTGGCTATTGAAATGCTGAAAAAAGACATGCGACTTTCCTCCATGTCGCTGGTCAGCTATTACCCCGCACAACCGCCCTATACCGCCATCAGCTTTCCTATTGCTTATGATGTGGACGGCGACGGTATGCTGGAACGTGATGAGAAAAAAATTAAATGGAACGACACCGTTATCTATCATGTTCGTAAAGGAACTCCGAATGAATTGGTAAGGACCGTATTCAAATCAAGAAATAATAATCTGGATCAGGCGGAACGGTTTGAGCAATTGAAAAAAGTGGTTGAAAGCGGAGGTGATAACGGAGCTCAATCGCGTGTCATATTCGAAAACCTTCTGAACTGGCAGTTGAACCCGCGCATCGGGCAATACAACGGTTATGATGACATCCACACATTAGAAGAAGATGTTTTTCTCGGCTATGCCCTTCTGGATAACGGCGACCACAATATCACATTTGAAGCTATTGACGCCGGAGCAGAAGGAGGATACACCATCGGCATTGATCAGATCATGGCAACCCCCTCATCCTTGCCGCAGGAAGGCGAAAGTCTTTCGCACGGAAGTGAAGAAGGGGCATCGGCCACACGGGTACTTGACCGACAGGCAAAAGGGAATTTTCTTTTGAATTTCCCGGCTCAGAATGCCGGCGATAAATTTACGGTAACGGTCCACAATGACAAATGGATTGAAACCAACTTTGAAGATCCGGAAGAGCTCAGTCATGTTGAGGTAAAATTTGATGAGAGCTTAACCCCCGCAAACCTGGTCGTGCAGCTAACAGGCATGGAAGCCGCGTGGAATGTCCGAAACCAAACGGGCGCTCCCACCTACGGTACCCCCGGGATTGAAATGAAAGGAACGGTGATTCGCCAACTTCAAAAAGGTGACTCCATTCTCGGAGGTGGGTTCATCCATGAAGAAGGTCTTAGAAGCCGGGTGGTTTTCCGGGCTTCCGACGATCAGGCTTTCCGCATCCGGTATGTTTATTTTGGTGAAAGTGCCGGCAGTGACTCCATTCACATGGGTTATAAAAACACGCCGACACGACTGAACCTTGTGAATTACTCCGGCACGGAAACTTCAGCATTTTCCATCCCGGCCGGACATTCCGTAACTTCTGCATGGACCGATATAGAAATTAATCCTACCAATAATTATCTGGTTACCTACTCGGTCGCCAATAATGGCTCAAAAGACTCCCCGGCAGCCTGGCGGGATTACAATGCAGGCACCAATAGCGCGTCGTCCACCACCCGCCTCACGTTCATCTCCGAGACCGCATCTTATACAGCAGCCCAACTGGCTAAAGAGACGCAAAACTGGGACTCTCTGTCAGACACGGAAGGGCTGAATACACTGGCTCCACTTTACACCATTGGACTGGAAGAAATTCAGGTTTGTTATTCACCAACCGGTTCATTCACTTCCCAGATTGTTGACACCACCCTGAAGCCGCCGTCCTATGAAAGAATCAGCTATGATGCTGATATTCCAACGGGAACCGCCCTCAAGTTTAAAGTGCGGACAGGCGACAATCCGGATATGTCGGACAGCTCAGACTGGGACGATATTGAATACTCCAGTCTTTTCAGTGCAGGCTATAAGCGGTATGTGCAATTTCAGGCAACGCTCGAGTCCGATGATGACATGCTGCAAACCCCACGTTTAAAAGATGTAATGGTAGACTGGGCCGGCCAGACGCGTCTTGTAAATATCGGAGGCACTTTCAGCAAGGGACCGAACCATGGCGTTTTTGAAATCAGCGTCGATGGAAAAAAGCTGACTTCCGCTCTCGTCGTTGACCTTGAAATCTATAAGGACGTTCTGACGATGAATAATAAAACGACCAGGATCAGTTCCTCTCAGAAGGTCGAAATAAGCCCTCGAAACACCGGCTTTTAATATATAGGGAGAAATAGTCATGAAAGCATCAAAGACTAGAAAATCCGGATATGCATTGGTTGTTGTCATGAGCCTGATGGCTGTACTGGCGCTTGCATTCACAATGCTTCAGAGAAACAGTTCCCAGAGTGCCTATGATGCCCGCCGCCTTAAGGACATAGCACAGGCTGCCACTTATGCAGAAGCTGGAGTCGAGTTTGCATACTCCCTTCTGGTAGAAGATTATAAAAACCGACTTAAACCTTCAGAGTTCCGGTTAGATAAGAGCTCCGCATACAATGAAGGCGATACATTAACCAGCTCCTATGGAGATGGAACCTTCACACTTAAACTGAAACCCAGTGATGACGGGAAATATGTCCTGGTTCATTCTAAAGGGGAGTGTCGAGGACGTAACATTGCTGTTGAAGTTCTGGTTGAGGATGACAACTGGGCCCCGCCGACAAACACCGAAACCGAAGACCCTCCGGACTATGGCGACATTGATGTATTCAAGATGGTACTGGCAACCGAAGGCGATGCTCTATTCAGAGGCACTTCAGATGTCTATGGAAATGATGAATATGTAATTCACTCCAACGGACCTCTCACTGTCAATGGAAGCATCATCGTCGACTCCAGTATTGAATCCTCTCAAACCATTACTATCGGCAATAACAAAACGGTCAATGGCTCAGCCACGGCCCCTACTGTGAATACGGGGAAAAAAGGTGGAGCAAGCGGTGGCGTGTATGAAAAATCTGTACCGGAAATCACCATCCCGGAGCTCGATCTTGAGCCCTATATACGCCATGCAGAACACTACGGCGCGGTTAAAACAGGTAATACAACGATCAGCAGCGATCCTCCCGGTGGCATCTGGTACGTCAACGGGAATGTCACCGTTTCCGGAAATGTCAATGCCACCATCATAGCTTCGGGAACGATCACGATAGCTAACAGCTGCAATCTAACGGCCACGCACGGTATTGCAGTGGCGAATACCGGAGCCGGTAATAATATTGAAATGAATGCATCTAAAGGCATGGTCACCGGACTGATGTACTCCGGCGATGGGTACTTCAAGCAAAACGGCGGAGATATCACAGGGCAGGTAATTGCTAAACTCAGCGCTAATAAAGGAGGAAACGGTGTCTTAAAATACAAACAGTCACTGCCCATTTATCCTGAGTATGGCGGTCCCGATGAAACGGGTTCGCCGAATGAGCCGCGAGCGGTAATTGCTGCGTGGCAACTCTGATTTCACCCAATACAACTGATAAATAAAGCATAACCCCGCCTCAACAAAGCGGGGTTTTTATTTCAGTGCCCCCCTTTTAAAGACTCTTTTAAACAAAGAATTTCAGTCAACACGGATTAATAACCACATTCATTTTTACCGGCTATTACGTTTACCCGCCCGTAATTTCTCGAAATGCAACCACCAATGTGCCTGTGTAGGGGTCGATGCCAGCGAGCACTTCAATCGCAATGGTCAGATCTGCATGCAGGTGTTTTGTGGTTCTGGAGATGCCGGTTTTAATAGGATCCAGCTAATTGCTCAACCCTGACTATTGAACACTAGTCATCCAGCAGTACATAGATATTGTCTTCATCATATCGGTTCATTTGCGATCCATTAGGACCATGTGAACCAACGACAATACGGTTTACACCATCGATCCGGTAATCAGAATCAAAGAAATAGGGATTGCCCCAGGGATCCACCAGAGATCCCTGATAATAGGGCCCCCGCCAATCTGGATATTCATCATCATCTGCAATCTGAAACAAAGAGCTGCCCACCAGGTCTTCAACTTCATTTGCTCCCTTTGCCGGCGCCGTGCGCCAGTATCCATTTGGCCACTTTCCTGTATCCCAGGCCATTTGCAGGGTTGCAGCCCCAATCATTTCTAACTCTGATTTTGCAAGATTAATACGGCTGTCTCCCATAGCCTTACGCAATGCAATGGTCCCGAAGGCGGCCAGCAAACCGATTATAGAAACTACAATTGTAATTTCCATGAGTGTAAAACCTTTTTGACCATTCCTCATAACCCTCTCCCTCTTCCAATCATTGGAAAGATAAATCCAATAAATATGGAGCATTTCGGATGCCAAAACCGAATATTCCTGATGTCAAACGGATGTCGTCCGGACATTCCTCAATTACAGCACTTGACTCATCTCAACAATCTGCACAAAATACGTCGGCAAAAGGATGCAAAATATGAGCCTTAATAACTATATCGCAGATTTCATGAAAACTTTCCCTTACGAGGGGCTGACATTCGACGACGTGTCGCTGATTACCCAATACGCAGACTTCCTGCCGGGCGATACCGACATCTCTTCCCGACTGACCAGAAACGTGGGTGTGAAGATCCCCTTCCTCAGTGCCGCAATGGATACAGTAACCGAAGGGCGCATGGCCATTTCCATGGCGATGATGGGCGGAATCGGTGTCATTCACAAAAATCTGGACCCGGAAGTACAGGCCCTGCAGGTCAGCCGGGTGAAGCACCACCTGAACGGACTGATCACCACTCCGATCACCTTCAACGTGAACGACACGCTGGAAACCATAGCCATCTGTCGGGCCGAAAAAGGCTACAGCTTCAACGGATTCCCCATTCTGGACAACAACGGCAAGCTGGTCGGCATTCTGACCTCCAAAGACATACGCTTTTCCCCATCCAAAAGCGCTCCGGTCTCTGAAATCATGACCACCAACTTCATTACGGCAAAACCGGAAACCAATCTCCGCGAAGCTTACGACCTCATGCAAAAGCATAAGATCGGCAAGCTCCCCCTGCTGGACGATACCGGCAAGCTGGTTGGACTCTACTCCTACGCCGATGTCCGAAGCCTGATTGAAAATGAAGAACCGCTTTTCAACCGCGATGAAAAATACCGCCTGCGTGTAGCGGCCGGCGTTGGGCCGGGCGACTACGAACGCGCCGAAATTCTTGCCGAAAACGAAGTCGATGTATTCGTGGTCGATACCGCTCATGGACATTCCAAAGGCGTAATCGACATGGTGGCCTGGGTGAAAAATAAATTCCCGGAAATCGACGTTATCGGCGGAAACATTGCCACCGGCGAAGCGGCCGTTGCCCTGCGCGATGCCGGTGCAGATGCTGTAAAGGTCGGAATCGGCCCGGGCTCCATCTGCACCACCCGTGTGGTGGCAGGTGTGGGCATCCCGCAGATTTCCGCCATCTATGCCGCATCCAGCGCCCTCAAAGGAGAAATCCCCGTAATTGCCGACGGCGGCATCCGAAACTCCGGCGACATTGCCAAAGCGCTTGTGGCCGGTGCCGACACGGTCATGATGGGCTCGGTCCTGGCAGGAACAGAAGAATCTCCCGGCGAAAAAATCATCTACGAAGGCCGGCAGTTTGTCATCTACCGTGGCATGGGCAGTCTTGATGCGATGAAGTCGCGCGAAGGCAGTCGTCAGCGTTACGGCCTCAGCAACGATGACGATCTGGTCCCGCAGGGTATCGAAGGCATGGTTCCCTACTCCGGAACCGTCAGCAAAGTGATGAAGCAGTACTGTGGCGGCCTGCAGGCCAGTCTGGGCTATTGCGGCACAAAAGACATTGCCGGTCTCAAAGCCAACGGCAAGTTTGTCCGCGTTTCCGGAGCCGGTGCAGTGGAGGCGCACGCCCACGACATTAAAATCACCAAAGAAGCTCCGAACTACAGAAGGTAGAGTGATGCGTGAAACGTGAGGCGTGATTGACATGCTTCACGGCTCAATCGTCACGAATCACGCACTCATGAACACAGCCCTCATCCAGATGAACCCCACCGTCGGGGCCCTTGCGGCCAATGCCGACCTCATCGTTTCCAATGCCTGGAAAGCCTTCAACGAAGGCGCCAAGCTGATTATCTTTCCGGAACTGGCCATCGCCGGCTACCCACCGGAAGACCTGATCCTGAAAGATCATTTCTGTGCGGACTGCGAGACCGAGTTCCAACGTCTGGAAAAAGAGCTTCCGCCCGAAGCGGTGGTGGTGGTCGGAACCCCGACTTCCAGGGATGGGAAAAAGTTTAACAGTGCGCTGGTTTTCCAAGGTTCGGAAATCATTGGCGAATATCACAAAATGCTGCTGCCGAACTACGGCGTATTCGACGAAAAGCGCCTGTTCGAAGCCGGCACCGAACCGCTGATTCTTGAAATCGAAGGCAAGAAAGCCGCCGTCCATATCTGTGAGGATTCCTGGGATCCGGCGGGAACAGCCGTCCAAACATTGGAAAATGAAAAACTCGATCTGCTGATCAACCTTTCCGCCTCGCCCTATCATCGGGGTAAGTTGCTGAACAATCGCATCAACGTTCTGGCGCAGACCGCAAAGAAGCTGAAGACCACCCTGCTCTACTGCAATATTGTCGGCGGTCAGGACGAGCTGGTTTTCGATGGTGCCAGCATGGTTTTTGCTCCCGACGGCACCCGCATTGCGCGCGCCAAACAGTTCGAAGAAGACATTCTCTATTTTGTACCGCAGGCTTCTAGCCTGCCCACGCCTGCATCGGAGAGCCGGCAAGATGCCGGCGATACGACCCCACGCAAAGAACAACCCCTCCCCGACCTGAACGAGGTCTACGCGGCATTGACCCTTGGCCTGAAAGACTACGTCAACAAAATCGGTTTCAAACGCGTGGTTGTTGCGCTCTCCGGCGGCATCGATTCCGCGCTCGTTCTCGCCATTGCCGTTGATGCACTGGGTAAAGATCGGGTTGCAGCCGTCACGATGCCTTCGCAATATTCTTCCTCCGGCACGCTGGGCGATTCCCACGAAATGGCGAAGATACTCGATATTGAATTTCACGAGGTTCCGATCAAAGGACTTTACGATCAGTTTGAAGGCGAACTTTCCAAGGTTTGGGGAAAAGACAAAGAGCCCGGCCTGGCGGAAGAAAACCTCCAGGCCCGCATCCGCGGCAATCTGATCATGGCGCTCTCCAACGAATATGGCTGGCTGGTACTCACCACCGGAAACAAGAGTGAAATGGCCATGGGCTATTGCACCATCTACGGCGACATGGCCGGCGGATTTGCCGTCATTAAAGACGTGCCGAAAACCCTCGTGTTCGATCTATGCCGCTGGCGGAATGAGCAGAGTCTGGTGATGCCCAACAGCATCATTGAACGGCCGCCTTCGGCAGAGCTGCGGCCCGACCAAAAAGATTCCGATTCCCTTCCGCCCTACGAGGTGCTCGACCCGATTCTGGAAGACTATGTTGAAAACGACATGGGCATCGATGGCCTGATTGCCAAAGGCTATGACGAAGCCATTGTCCGGCGGGTCGTAAATGCCGTCGAGCTGAGCGAATACAAACGCCGCCAGTCACCACCCGGCGTAAAGATCACCCCGAAGTCATTTGACCGCGACCGCCGCATCCCGATCGTGAATCGTTATAGGAATTAGAGTGTAGCCACGGATAAACACTGAATAACACCGATTGAAAAATAATCCGTATCGATTCGTGTTATTCTGTGGCTAACAATTATTCCAGCATCGCAACCACTCGTGCCGGTGCAGCCGAAGCTCCCTTGATCTTTAACGGGAATGACAGGAAATCGCTTTTTAAGGCGACTTAGAGACTCACCCCCAAGAAGTCCTTTACCCGTTCCAATCATTGGAAGGTGTAGTATCGTTTCACCTCGTGAAACGAGGAAAACGATCCCCCTGCCGCAGATCAGAATGATTGCTACTTTAGGTTCGGCCGTTAAATACCTATAATTTTATAGCCACAAGAAACCACAAAGAGGGAACCGTGCAGATGCTCCGTTTTTGTGTATTTTGTGGCCCGTTTTTCTTCCGCTTAATTCTCAACAGTTGAGTGCCGGAGCAATAATAACGGGAACCGACGGGGAATACCAATTACCAAAAGGTTCTGAGCTAAACGGCTTGGATCTTCCTCGCAGAGGCGCTGAGCTCGCAGAGCACCACATGGACTGGCATTAAAATATGCTCCGCGTCCTCTGCGCCTCTGCTAGGGAAATAATGTATACCGCAAAGTATTCGCGGACCACCCTTCCGACAGATGGACGCAGATTTTTCCAATGCTTGGAAGAGGACGGATTACTCAATTACGAGACCGACCTGAATGGCCGAACGCGAGAAAAGCCCATCAACCATTTGCAACAGGAAGATGCGACTAAAAATTTCGATGTTAAGCTTACAATGTCTGCGACGCTTTAAACGTCATTTAGGAACATTGCAGGAGGTAAATATGAAAAAAAGATATGTCACATTTACACATCTACTCACAATGCTTCTGCCGTTCTGTTGCGGCGCAGCAGAATCCAATCTGCCGAAGAATCCGGGTTTCGAAACGGAAACTCTTCCCGTCGCATCCGGGATCGTCTCGGTGGTTGCCGCTCTGCCGCAGGCGGAAACCGGCACCGCCCCCGTTTTCGAGACCGAAACCGTGGCGGTACCGGACGGCATCCTCCGATTGCCGCTCGGCAGTAGCCCGGTCTGGATCATCGAAGGCAACCTGCCTGGCCAGCGCGGCCTGGAGCCGGAAAATTCCCCGTTCGGCATCCATCCGGCAACCGTGCCCGGCGAGGGCTATGCCAGTGCAAATCAAATCGGGATAGACTGGGAGCGCGCGGGCAAGTACTTCATGTGGGTTTTGTCAGACCCCGATCTGAATGGCATCTACGACTGGGAGGGCTACGACCTCTATTTCCATAATGTGCCCTCCGGAATGCAGGTCATGAAGAATATCACAGTCGCCCACAACAGCATGGTGAACGTGACGGGCCGCAGAACAGATCAATCGCAGAACAACCGTCGGAAGCTCGATATTTCTCGGTATTTGGATGGCACCACCTACCGTCCGGCGGATAGCGAAGCCTACAGCCGCTGGGTTCAAGCCGCCGTGGAGCGGTATGACGGCGACGGCACCGATGATATGCCCGGGCTGGCAAACCCGGTAAAATACTGGCAGGTCGACAACGAACCGCCACGCAGGCGCGAGGGCTACGCCGACCTCGTGCGCATCACATATTCAGCCATAAAAGAAGCCGATCCGACCGCACAGGTGCTGCTCGGCGGCCTGGAACTCCCCGCAGATGCACGAACCCTCGAAAACTGGAAACGCACCCAGTTGCCGATCCTGCGCGAACTCAACGGGCAATATATCGACATTCTTGATTTACACTATTTCGGTAAAGTCGGCGGCTGGCAAAACATGTCCGATGCTCTGGATCGCGTGCGCCGGGATCTTGAGGACTGCGGCTTCCCTCTCGATCTGCCGATCTGGATCACCGAAACCGGGACCTATTCAGGAAGCCCGACCAACCGGCGCGGAGACGGAAGGGAATCCCTGCAAACCGAATCTGAGCAAGCCGCCGAGCTGCTCAAACGCTACACCGAGGCCCGCTACCTCGGCGTCGAAAAAATCTTCTGGGCATGGGGCATGATGGAAGGATTCAAACACGACGACCGCTTTTTCGACTACACCGGATTAATCTATGAGGGCCGCGGCAGCGATGATCCTGGGCGGGGAGTGAAAAAGCGGTCTTACTGGAGCTACGGGAAAATGACGGAGCTGCTCCAGTATTGGGACGGCAGCGCACCTCAAAAACTGGAAACGGCACCCGGCGTCCATGCCTACCGCTTCCGGTTGGCAGCCAATCCCGATCAGGGAATTATTATTGCGTGGAAGGTCGTGGAGGACGAAAAGGGGGCAACACGTTGACCCCTTTACCGGACAAACAAGTTAAATCCTGTCCATCGTGTAATCCTGTCTAAAAACCCCGCGCCTCTGTGCCTTTGTGGTGAATACTTATACACCGAGCGGCGGGTTCGGCGAACCAGCCCTACCCCATGAACCGCCCGTCTTCCCCTTCCGTGTATTTCGTGTATTCAGTGGTTCACAATTTCCATCCTGATTTCACCCTTTTGAGGTTCAACAAGACTCGAGTGCGAATTTAGTAGCCATGTGCGGTGAGCTTAAAATAGCTTGTGCGCGCTATGTATAAACTCAGACCATACCAACAGGAATCCGTTGATCGCACCCTCGCTTACTTCAGGAAGCGACGAAGCCCTGCGGTGATCGTTTTGCCTACGGGGGCCGGTAAGAGTTTGGTGATTGCGGAGTTGGCAAAAATAGCTAAAGGCCGCGTCTTAGTGCTCGCTCATGTCAAAGAGCTGGTCGAGCAAAACCATTTAAAATATGAAAGCTATGGCCTGCAGGCCGGAATCTATTCGGCGGGATTGAATCAGAAGGACAGCAAGCAGAAGGTTATCTTCGGCAGCATTCAGTCGGTCGCGAAGGCAAATGATGCCTTTTTCAGTAATTTCACGTTACTCGTGATCGACGAATGTCACCGCGTCGGCCTGGAACCAGACAGTCAATACGGGAAAGTCATCCAACAGCTCAGGCGGAACAATCAGCACATTTGCATCCTGGGCCTGACGGCAACCCCGTATCGCTTAGGACTCGGCTGGATCTATAATTACGCGCTGCGTGGGGAGGTGAAAACGCAGGCGCGGCGCTTCTTTAAGTGCTGCATCTACGAGCTGCCCCTTAAGTATATGATCCGGAACAACTATCTGACGCCCCCCGTAAAGGTCGATATTCCCGTCACATCGTACGACTTCTCCGAGCTTACCGAAGACGGCCATTCGTACACGATGGCTCAACTGGAGAACGTGCTGAACCAGCAAAGACGACTCACGCCCCTGATCATCAAAAACATCATTAATATTACGGATAGCGACCAACGGCAGGGGGTGATGATTTTCAGCTCCACGGTGAAACATGCCAAGGAGATCATGCGGCATCTTCCGACGGGGCAAGCCCGACTGGTCCTGGGCACCACCGAGCTGAGCGAGCGCGATCAGATCGTTCATGATTTTAAGCAGAAAGCATTTACCTATTTAGTGAACGTATCCGTGTTAACGACGGGTTTCGACGCAGCGCATGTCGATGTAATCGCGATCCTGCGCCCAACGGATTCGATTAGTTTGTATCAGCAGATCATCGGCCGCGGCTTGCGTTTGGATACCCATAAAAAGGATTGTCTGGTGTTGGATTACACCGGGATGGGGCATAGCATTTTCAGCCCGGAGATTGGCGATAAGAAGCCGGCATCCGAATCGGTCGCCGTGCAAGTGCCCTGCCCCGAATGCGGCTTTGTGAACGACTTCTGGGGCATCGTCGACGACGAACCAGCCCTACCCGTTCCAATCATTGGAAGGTGTAGTATCGTTTCACCTCGTGAAACGAGGAAAACGATCCCTGCGACAGAACAACGCGTGAACCTCTCTCTTCGTTCGTTATTTTCTGCGCAAATTATCAATCGCAAGCTCATGGCTCCGCTGCGCGGGGTGAGCCTGCGACCCTCCAGTTTATGGAGGAAAAAGACGCGGGGCTTTATTTATTCTTCGGTTCGTTGTCGGGCTGGACGTTTAGCCTGGAAGAAAAGAGCGCCAGAAGATTTTCAAAAAAGGCCGCGTTGAATGCTTCTCCCGTCAAGTCGCTTTCGGAAAACAGCATGATGGGATTTTCTTCCCGTTCGAGCAGGGGTCGGAGCTGCTCGTTAAGTTCTCGGAGCTTGCCGGAAAGGAAGAGGTCGCTGGTGTTTTTCTCTTCGAGTTCCCGGCATTGCAGGAACAGAATTTCCAGTGCGCGGAACAGGGGCGGCCAGCAAATCCAGCATGGCGGGTTTTGGTGGTTGTATAACAAGGTGCCTCGGTCATGCGGGTTGATGAGATAGATTTTTTTCCGCCCGATCAGTTGTGCGCTGAAAACGATATGGGCCGCACTCATGTCGGTGATGGTGTCCTGAATATTTTTCTGGGAATAGCCGGTTTCCCGGGCTATGCCGCTGGGGTGCCCGTTGGTGTGAGTACACAGATAGGCATAAATTTCCGCCCTCGCGTTGAGTCCGATCAAGGCGCGTAACCTAAGCAGCGCGCATTCTGCCAAAGTATAATTGAATCGACGGGCCAGGTTTCTGATTTCAACCGGACCGCGCAGAAGGCCGAATTGCGCGAAAACCGGATCAGTTGCCGTAGCCGCCGGGATAGGCTCATCGGTCGGATTGAGCTGAAACAGCGGGGAAGGAGTGGCAGGTATTTCAATATTCGGGAAATGCCACTTCAGCCGTTTGTTGTGGTTGCGCACCGTTTCTGCCATGGCTGCAACCGTGCGTTCGGACGCAAATCCATATTGCCGCTGAAGTGATTTGAGCCGGGGTAGATTAACAAACGCGGCATTTTCTGACAGCCAGTCCATGCTGAGATCGAACAGCCTGGGCTCCTCTCGTCCGATACCGGCTGTAAACAGCCAGAGCGCTTCAGGATCGATGATCCATCCATCACCGTCTTCAAGAGACGACGATGAGTGGACGCCCAGCTGAATCCATTGCCGCCAAAGGAATTCAATGAGAAGCTTTTTTAGGGAGTAGTTAAATTCTGGAAGCAACATCGCTATATCCCAATTGGTTAAGCATGGAGGTGAGCATCATTTTAAAACCGGGAGAGCCGTCGTGGGTAAGAGACCAGTTTGCCGCGGCCTCCACTTCTTCTGAGGAGGGATTCAGTTTGAGAAGGTCATCCACATGGCGTCCCGGGCCGGAGTCGATCGCAGCGAACAATTTAAGGTGGATCTGGAGATAGGGCTTCGGCCTCTTCGTTGAGAAGCGCCAGGATATCAACATCGGACGTGGTTCTAACTACAAGCGATTTTGCGATTAATGCCGCCCCGCCGCAAATGACCAGGTGGAAGCGCTGACTGCCTTCATGTTCCATGATATTCGCCTAGCAGGCTTAAGGACTGGTCTAGCTGTTCTCGTTTCAGTTCGGTTTTCATGTATTGCCTCCCGAATAATAATCAGGTTAGGGCACTTATAATAAGTGGTCAAGACTATATGTAGAGGTTTTTCGCATGGATTGATTGGATTATCCTAAAAACAGAAATGGACGAGTTTGCTGCAGCCACAAGATTTTGAAGCCGACGACGTAGAAATCTACTTCGAGGCTTTAAAACCGCAGTGGATGCGGGGAAATCGTCCACCCGAAGGGAGAAAATGAAGGGAAACAAAGCCCTCACCCACAGGGTGAACGGATCGATTTGCGATTAACCCCGTTTTCATTGAACCAAAATCGGTTTCCTTCATTTTCATTTCCGTTTTTAGGATTATATATGCCAAGGGGTGACAGCTATGGGGTTGCTTGATGAGGTGGCGGCTTGGCGCTCACGCCGAAACCTTTCAACAGCAGACAGCCTTTGCGTACGTGCGGCGCGCTGGGATATGATTGCGCCCTACCTTTTCCAATCATTGGAAGGTGTAGTGTCGTTTCACCTCGTGAAACGAGGAAAACGATCCCTGCGACAGAACAACGCGTGAACCTCTCTCTTCGTTCGTTATTTTCTGCGAAAATTATCAATCGCAAGCTCATGGTCCCGCTGCACGGGGTGACGCATAGCGAGTTTGACCGAAGGGAGAACAACCGTTCCTATACTTTAACCGCCCTCCATGTGTTCCACTTGAGGTCGCATTTTGCGACCTCAAGGAAAAGGGGTCGGCTCTCGGGTTTAAGGAAAGCGATTCCTCCTGCGACAGAACAACGCTTTCCCCGCTGCGCGGGGTGAAGCGTTCCTACACTTTAACCGCCCGCCACGTCGGGGACATGGCCTACATTTTCCAACGTTTGGAAACTCTGCGTCGTCACGTCTTAGCGGTCAAAAAAACTCTGCGGCTCTGTGGTGAAGAAATCTTATCCACCGAACGGCGCGCTGGGACAGCGAGCCCTACCCGATAAAATCCCTTTCCTACCAGCCGAGGATCAGGATGATGGCTACTAACAGGGCCAGGTAGATTAAACCGCCGTTGATCCAGGTGGATAGGCGGATTTCGCCTTTAGTGAAAAAGGTCCAGAAGTTTTGTTTCCATTGGTCCGAGATGCCCATGTGCAGGGGGGCGCTGGTTTCCCGTGTAATTAGATTGCGGATGCGGGTGGGCACCAATCGGACGATGAAGCTGAGTACCCTTTCGTAGATCCCAAGAATGTCGCCCATGGGGATCTCTAATGCGGCACGGTAGCCCAGACGAATGACCGCGTATGAGATTCCTGCTGCAAGAAGCACCGGCCAGAGCGCTCCCCACCAGTATTTCGGACTGAACGCAGCAGATGCTTTGTCGAAGATTCCGAAGGCCGAAAGCACCAGCGGAAACGCGAGCAGCAACAGAATGGATCCCCACCATGCGGTGGTTTGAAGCCGATCGGCTTTATGTCCGCCCTGATCGCCGCGCGGTCGCGCCAGCACCACAAAGCGGGCCATCACAAATGCTGTGAGCACCGTGGTAAGCGGGAGCAGCGTCTTGATCACCGTTGCCCAGGGAAGTCCACTGCCTTTGAGCGCGTATTTTAAGGGGAACTTAGCCATCGCCCCCGCGAGCAACGGGAACCCTGCAAACGATGCGGCGAGCACGGCGAGCCCCACATAGACAGCGACCCCGCGTTTCGCGGACGGCGTGACACTGCATCCCAGGAAGAGCGCCCCTTTGTTGATCCCATGGAAACAGGCGTAGACGAGCATCGCCACCGAAGCCGTTTTCCAGAGTTCAGGTTCGTATAGAGACAAGCCGATCAGCAGTAGCATAACGCCCATCTTGCTGACACTTGAATAGGCCAGCAGGGCCTTTGGGTTGGACTGCGTGAGGCCCACACAGAGTCCCCAGAACATCGTGACCACACCGATCACCGCGGCGCCCTGCCCAATCGCCGGCAATGCAGCCTCACCGAGCGGGAGGAACCGGATCCAACCGAGCACGCCGGCCTTGATCATGCATCCGCTCAACACCGCACTGGCAGGCGTAGGCGCGGCGGGATGCGCAAGGGGCAGCCAGACGTGTAAAGGCAGTACGCCCGCCTTGATGCTGAAACCAACCAGTACGAGAAGCGCGACCACCGGAAGTTCCGGAGCGGTTGCCAGGTAGGCCCGAATATCCGGCAGTAAAACCGAGTCCGCTCCGGCCGCACCCATTACAGCAGCAGGAAATACCAGCGCTTCGCCGATGACCACCAGGACGATATAGACCAGTGATGCTCTCTTAGCCAGGGCATCGCCGGAATGAACCACCAGGCCATACGACGCGAAACTCATCAGAGCGAAGAGGGAGTAGTACGCGACGGCGTCGTTCGCAACGGTCAGACCGAAGTTGCCGGTCATCGCAATCAGGAAGCAGGCAAAGAAACGAGCCTTGTTCGGTCCTTTGACATAGCCGGTCGCATGAACCCCTGCGAAAAACCACATCATCGCCGTGAAGAAAAGAAATACGCGGCCGATCTGATCAAAGCCCGCACTGACACCGAGCAGATAGGTAACGGACTCACCGAAATGACCCGGCTGGGCGATGAGGGCGATGAGGGCAGAAGGCAGGGCGATTGGACCCGTAAGGCGGTAGATCAGCGGACGCAGACGCGGGATCATCAGGAACAGCGCCAGCACCAAAGGAAGCCCTGTAACGCCCACGCACATCCAACCCGGAATGACAAATTGCGGTATCATTGGAGTCCGTACTCCCTCAGAGCGATGAGCTTCGCCCACGCAAGCGGGCTGAAGGGCATGCCGGCGAATATGCCGGCGGCGAGCACGCACAGCGCCGTGAACAACGGCGGGATCAGCAGATACAGATGAATCTCCAGCTTGCGTCCGTTTTCGGGCGGATCGAATGGCACGTCCGGTTCCTTGAACCAGACGCGGTAGACGATCGGAAGGAAGTAGGCCGCATTCAGCAGCGTGCTGCCGAGCAGGACCGCGACCACCCATCCCTGCCCCGCCGCAATCGCACCCAGACCGAGATACCATTTGCTGATGAAGCCCGCCATGGGCGGGATACCGACCATCGCACAGGCGGCGATGGAGAAGGACGCCATCGTGATCGGCATGCGCCGACCGAGGCCGTTCATCTGACTGATCTTCTTGATGTGCACCTCTTCGGCCAGGTTGCCGGCAACAAAGAACATGGTGATTTTCATGATGCCCTGATGGAAGAGGTGAACCAGCCCACCGACCGTTGCCAACGGGCCGATAATGGCCGCACCGAGAATGATGTACGAGACCTGACTGACGGTTGAATAGGCCAGTCTGCGCTTGAAGTCATCCTGCCGCAGCGCACGCATGGACCCGTAGATGATGGTGGCTGCGGCTGCGGCCGCGAGCCAGGGCCGGACGCCGAGTTCCGTACAGACGCCCGGGCCATAGACGTCATAAACGATTCGCATGATCCCGAACGCCCCCGCTTTGACGACGGCAACGGCGTGCAGCAGCGCACTCACCGGCGCGGGGGCAACCATCGCTACGGGAAGCCATCCGTGCAAAGGAATCAGGGCTGCTTTCACGCCGAACCCGATGATGAGCATCGTGAAGATGATCGTCAGCTCTAGCTGATGGCTGGCAACAAAGGGAATCAGCATGCCGCCCGTAACAAAGTTGGCCGCTCCGACAATGGATTTCAACCAGACAATCGCAACGAGGAGCAGCGCCCCGCCCCCCAGCGTGTAGATCAGATAGATGCGTCCGGCTTTGATCGCATCAGCTCCTCCGCGATGCGTGACCAGGGGATAGGTCGTGATGGTCAGCAGTTCGTAGAAAACGAGGAAGGTAAAGAGATTACCGGCCAGCGCAATGCCGGTTGTTGCACTGACGCATAGGCTGAAGAACCCGAAAAACCGGCTTCGGTCGTGCCCATGTGAAACATCCATGTATCCGATCGCATAGATCGTGGTCACCAGCCAAAGCAAGGCAGACAGGCTCACAAACAGGAGCGATAAGGCGTCGGCATGCAGGACGATCTCGAAACCGAAGAACAGGGGAAGCGTGAACCGGTAGTTCTCTCCCCGGGAAACGCCGATTAAGAGAAATACAACCAGCAGCACCTTCAGCGAGGCCGTGGTCAGGTTCACAAACGTACGCAGGCCACGACTCTCTTCATCGACAAAAAAGATGATGAGCGCCGCAATCAGCGAGGTGGCCGGAATCAGTAATGGAAGCCATTCGTTCATGGGAGCAGGGCCTCCGGGGCAAATGATACAAGCGAAACCGGGGAGTCGACGCCCAGAACGCCGAGGAGCACCGGGGTGAAGAAACCGAGGGATACGGCTACAACAGCGAGCGACAGCACCGAGTAGGTCATGACAACAGGCGCTTTCAGCTGTGGCGCGTTCTCATCCGGTGTGGTCATGAACTGCTCCAGTACGCGGAAGATGTAGCAAAAGGCCAGCAGACCGCCGCAGACGATGACGACTCCGTATCCCCATTGTCCGGTTATAAATGCTGCCTTCAGCAGCATCCATTTCCCGACGAATCCGCCGGACGGCGGCAGCCCCATCAGGTTCACGCCGGCCAGCGCGAACGCAAAGGTCACCATCGGCAGTTGCCGTCCTGCGCCGCGAAGCTCGGATATGCGGTCATGCCCGTACACGTTAATAAAGATTCCAGCGGCAAGGAAGGCACCGGATTTGGCGATCGCGTGCGACACGGCGAAGAGGATGCTGCCTGACCACGCAATTCCTGAACCTTCAACGGCCGTATTGCAAAGCGGGAAAACGAGGAACAGATATCCGATCTGGCTTACGGTCGAATACGCGACGAGCATCTTGAGTCGTTCCTGCCGCATCGCCTGCCACCCGCCCCAGAGGATCGCACCGCAGCCGAGCAGTCCGATCAGTTGACCCAGCTTCGCCAAATCCAACGCCGGAAACGCGTAGAACCACAATCGCGCGACCATGTAGAACGAGGCCGTCACGACGAGGCCCGACAAGGCCGCACTCACCGGCGCGGGGGCGCTCGAGTGCGCGGGCGGAAGCCAGAAATGCATCGGGAACAGGGCCGACTTGATGATCAGACCGCCGATCATGAGCGCGATCGCCGCGTAGGCCGTGAGGTCAGGCGTGATGGCGTTGCCCAGCATCGCCAGGTCGAGGACTCCAAAGCGCATATAAAGGAGGCCGACGCCGAACAGATAGGACATAGAGCCCAGGAGCGCCAGCAACAGGTAGCGCAGGCTTGCCTTGATTGCATCGCGCGTTCCTGCCAGGGCGATCAAGGGAATCGCACCGAGGCTGACCAACTCAAGCGTAACGTACAGATTGAAGATGTCACCGGAAATAAAGAGGCCGTTCAGACCGCCCCAGAGCAACAGCCAGATGGGCCAGAAGAGTTGTTGTTTCCGGCTGCCTGATTTGAAATAGGTCAGGCTGTAGACACTGATGACCAGTCCAACCAAACCGCTCAGCCCGAGCATGACAGCGGCAAGCCCATCGGCCCTGAGCACGATACCCAGCGGAGCCCCCCACCCGCCGACTTCATGGACCAACGTGAACGACTGATGCACCGCATGGCTGACGCGGAATGAGGCGAGCGCGGTGCCAATGGCGCCGGCAAGGCTCAGCAGCAGAACGGAACGCCCCCGGATAAGGAACACCACGGTTCCGAAGATAAGCGGCAGCAGGACCGGCCAGATGAGGATCGAAGACTGCGTCATTCGTCGTCCTCCTCATCAAGGGTCAACGAACCGGTTTCGTCATGATACCTGCACAGCAGGGACAGCAGCAGGGCCGTCGCACTGACGGCAACCACGATCCCCGTGAGCACCAGCGCGTGCGGAACGGGATCGATCGGACCGTCGGCCTGCCGGTCGGCTGAAGAGACCAGGAAAAGAAAAATACCGGTTCCGATAAAGTTTCCGGCCAGGATCTTACGCAGGATGTTGCGCTGAGAGAGAAAGTGAAACAGGCCGAGGCCGGCGATGGCGATACCGGTGATCGCATAGATCAGAGACGTGCTCATGAGCCCTCCTCTTCCGACGGCGTAGCCAGCAGATTGGCACAACCCGCGAACAGGATGGTCAGAACCGCACCGATGCTGACGGTGCAGGCCAGTTCGATCATCAGCATGATGTACTTCGCTGATGCACGCGGATACTCGAGGAACGCACGGTCCTGCATCACAGCGAGACCCGCGAGGAGAAACGCCAGCAAACCTCCACCCAGGGCGATCCGTACCACGGCGCGGGCGCTATGCAGCGGCAGTTCGCGGCCGCTGAGCAGCAGAACGACACCGGCACCACCCAGTAAGGCACCGGCCTGAAAAGCGCCACCCGGTTCTTTATAGCCGACCCATACCAGGTAGCCCGCCGTTAATACGACCGCGGGCGTCAGCAGATGCACAAAGGTCTCGAGCACTTCGGAACGACGCGTGCTCCGGCGATCTCGCACGGTCTGTCCTTCACCGACCACGTACACCCCGAGCACCGCCAGCAGCAGTACGCCGATCTCCAGCAGCGTGTCGTAGGCGCGGAAGTTGAGAATCACGGCCGTCACAGGATTACTGACGCCGCTTTCATCCATACGCGACAGGACATCACCGGCCAGCCCGTCGCTGTAGCCCCATCCCCTCCATACCGCCAATGCCAGCTGTCCCGTGAGGACCAGCGTGAGGAGCACGGCCCAGGCTCCGGCCGTTGAACCGCCCACCGGATTCTCAAGGCGGCCCGATGCGGCACGCTGCTTCTTTCTTTCGATCCGGCTGAGTGCGCCCAGAAACAGGGCCCCGGTGATGCCTGATCCGATCGCCGCTTCCGCGAGGGCCAGATCCGGCGCATGGACACGTACCCACGCAATGGCCACCAGCAGTCCGAACAGCATGAAGATCACGATACCTTTAAACAGGTCACGCGCACGCAGTGCCGCTGTCGCCAGCGCAATCAATGCGATCGATAGAACAAGGTCAAAGCTCAACCCATCAAGCATCATCGTTTCGACGCTCCTTGACTTCCGGGTTTCGGCGGGCCGATTCCGCTACTAGGTAGCATGTCGTTGCACTCGCAATGAGCACGAGCAGCCAGATCAGGACCAGCTTCAGTATGACCGTCAACTCACTCTGTCGCAGCATGGCGCCGAATACGATCAGGCCAAGCCCCAGATTATCCGCCTTGGTCAGTGCATGAAGCCTACAGAATACATCGGGAAAGCGGAGCAGCCCGACAGTACCCGCCGTAAAGAAAAAAAGGCCGCATGCAATCAGCAGATACGACAATGCAGAAAGGATACTCATGATGGATCATCTCCGGAGCGGGATGACCACACCTTACGCGTGAACGTAATCACGACCACGGCAGAAAGCAGCGCAAGCACAAGCGCGATATCGAAGAGAGCGGTATCCTTAAAGGCAAGCCCCAGCAGAATAAGCACCCCGGCACCGCCTGTACCGAAAAGCTGGGCGGTCTGCATTCGATCCGCCCGGGTGGGACCCCACACGGCTCGCAAGACGCCAGCCATCAGCGTGAGCAGAAGATAGGCCGCAAATAATACGTAGGGCTGCTCCGTCATGCGGTCAGTTCCCCCTCCAGACCAAACACCCCGGCCACCATCTCTTCCAGCGTCTTCAGCTCGTCGATGGTCGATGAGGATTGGGAAAGAACATGGACTTCAACGCGATCTTCCCCGAGTTGACAGGATAACGTCCCCGGAAGCAGACTGATCGAATTCACGAAGAACACGCGCCATGGCCCCTGCGGGAGCCGCAACGTGTAGTGAACGAAACCCGGATCGACCGGCAGGCGGGGGGCGAACGCGCGATACGCCACATCCAGTCCGCCGGTCAGGGCATGCCGGACGAAGTACGGAAGGTATCTCAGTATGCCCCGAACAGAGTATCGGTACTGTTGCCTCGGCATCAACCGATACTGAAGCATGGCGGTCAGCACAATGACCGGAATCCCGACCAGCCATGATGAGGTATCGCCCGAGGTGAGGCACCACCAGACAAATACCATGACAACGCTATAGATGAATGCATTCCGCAACGTTCAGTACCCTGAAAAAAACAAAAATAAAGTAACCTCGTCCAATCGCCATGCCGAAGATACCGGTATCGTAATAAACTGCAACATTGAACATTCAGATCTATTTCCCTCGCATCGTACTTGAATACGCACCCTCTCCATTCCGATGCAGGGCAGCGTGGAAGACGGATACCTTGAACGGAACCCGGCAACGGGCCAATGTCAATGGAGGCCGTGAATACCCCCGGGACTGGAGACTCATCCTGCGGGTCGAGGAAGTTTTTCAGCCGTTTTTTACCTTCGCCCGTAAGACTGGATTCCGGGGGAAACTGAGGCGTGAGGCGCGAGGATTTTCTTCCAAGCTTTGGAAGCTTGTCACGACTCAACCGTCACTTTTCAAGCCCTACAAATCCAAAAAATTCTGAAGCAGTTTTTTGCCTTCCAGCGTCAGGATGGATTCCGGGTGGAACTGCACGCCGTGCACGGGATGCTCTTTATGCTGCACACCCATAATCTCACCTTCAGCGGTCCAGGCAGTAATCTCCAGACAATCCGGCAGCGTTTCGCGCTCAATGATCAGAGAGTGGTAGCGCGTGGCATCGAACGGACTCGGAAGCCCTTTAAAGACGCTCTTATTTTCATGAATCATGGGAGAGGTTTTCCCATGCATTAACCGCTCGGCGCGGATGACGTTCCCGCCATACACATCGCCAATGGACTGATGCCCAAGGCAAACACCGAACAGCGGCAGACGCGGCCCGAACTCCCGGATAATATCACATGAAATGCCGGCCTCCTTCGGCGTGCACGGTCCCGGGCTGACCAGCACCTTCTCCGGGTTCAGCGCAACCGCTTCCTGAACGGTGATTTCATCATTCCGGAAAATACGCATTTCCGCACCGAGTTCACCGAGGTACTGAACCAGGTTGTAAGTAAAAGAGTCGTAGTTATCTATTACTAAAATCATATATAAGGTCCTTCTCACGCAAAGGCGCAAAGAGCGCAAAGAGCGCAAAGCTACATGCCATTCGCAACTCTAGTTATTCCATCTTTGATTAAATTCTCGCCAAAATTAATTAATAAACCCAGTTTTAATTTGGTCAGCCGAAGGTAGGTCAATAGCTGTTTCTTATGAACTGGTCTGACCTCTTCGACCGACTTAAGCTCAATAATGACCAACTCATTAACAATCAAGTCAGCACGGAAGGCTTCGGAAAACTCCCGACCATTATATTCAATTTGAATAGGCACTTGTTGCTGAACAGAAAGCCCCCTTTGAATCAGTTCATCCGCCAGCAAAATTTCATAGACACTTTCAAGCAGGCCCGGGCCAAGTTTGGAATGAATAGCAAAAGCAGCATCAACCACTTCCTTGGCTATATCATTCTCAGTCATTACTTAGCGTCCTTTGCGTCTTTGCGAGAGACTATCCCTTCAAACGGGCGGCGTGGTAGTGCTTGGCCAGTGAAAGCGCCTTCATCATGCCCCGTGCCTTATTGCGGGTTTCCTCATATTCACTGATCGGATCGGAATCAGCAACAATCCCGGCACCGGCCTGAACATAGGCTTTGTTTTTATCCAGGATGACCGTGCGGATCGTGATGGCGGAATCAAAGTTTCCGTTATAGTTGAAGTAGCCCACGGCACCGGCATATGGACCGCGCTTACTCTTCTCCAGTTCGGCAATAATTTCCATGGCCCGGATTTTCGGGGCCCCGCTGACCGTGCCGGCCGGGAAGCTGGAACGGACCAATTCATATTCATCGTGATCTTCCGAAAGCGTTCCGATCACATCGGATACAATGTGCATCACATGGCTGTAGCGTTCAATGACCATCAGGTCCGGCACTTCAATGGTATTAAAGTCGCAAACCCGGCCAATGTCGTTCCGGCCGAGGTCAACGAGCATAATGTGCTCGGCACGTTCTTTCGGATCGGCCAGCAGATCTTTTTCCAATGCAAGATCCTCGGCCGGCGTTGCACCGCGTGGACGCGTTCCGGCAATCGGACGAACCTCCACTTTGCGGTCTTCACTGCGAACCAGAATCTCGGGCGAGGTTCCGACAATCGCGCTCTCCCCCATATCCAGACAGAACATGTAGGGCGAAGGATTCACCGCGCGCAGAGCGCGGTAGACATCCAGCGAATCCGCTTCATTTTCCACTTCAAAGCGCTGGGAAAGTACGGTCTGAATGACATCGCCGGAACGAATGTATTCCTGCGCCTTATCCACCATTTCAAGAAACTCTTCCTTCGATGTATTCGATTTCGGCTCCAGCGGCTCGACTTCTGTATGCGTATCAATCAGCACCCGTTGAATCGGCGTCTGCAGAGCATCCGTCAACGCATCGATTTCTGCCAGGGCTTTGTCGTAGGCTTCGTTAGCATCGCCGTCGATATGCGCATTGGCCACGATTCGAAGATTATGATTCACCCGGTCAAAAACAATGAGCCCGTCCGTCACCATAAAGACCATATCAGGATTCCCGATATCATCGTTTCCAATGATTGGAATCCGCGGCTCGAACTGGGAAACTACATCGTAGCCGAGGAAGCCCACCGCTCCGCCGATAAACGGAGGCAGCGCCGGATCATCAACGACCGGGGCAAACTGTTGCATATGGTTTTTCAACGCATCCAGCGGATCAATGTCTTCAATCACTTCCGGCTCGCTACCATTTGAAACAATCTCAACCCGGCTTCCATAAGCGCGGAGAATCGTGCGCGGCGTTCCGCCAATGAAGGAATAGCGGCCTATATTTTCACCACCCTCCACGGATTCAAGCAGATAGGTATGGGAAGCATGATCCCGCTCACGGAGATATTTCCGCACGCGTTTATAGGCAGAAACGGGCGTTTCCTGATCGGCAAGGAGTTCTTTCCATACCGGCACGAGGTTTCCCAGTTTTGCCTTTTCTAAAAATGTTTGCCTATCCGGTACAATCGCCATCGTTCTTCTCGTTAAATTAAGCGTTGCATGGTAGCCATCATGATCAGTTGTGCAACCCTAAAGAGGCCGCGAGTATAGGGATTATACCGGAACGGCAGACTTTTTTTTTAAGAAAGACATTTCTCAAACCCTGCCAAAAGTATCGGGAGGGCTACATACCGGAGATGAAAAGAAAGAGACCGCAAAGAAAAATGTCCGGACCAAACGATCCCGACGCAGATTATCATGCAGCCGGTCGCAGTTGTTTCTTTTTCCGCGATGGGCATTTCCGCTGCAGTGTTTTAATGAAAAGCTGCGGATGGCGGGGGGTAAAGTTATACTTTTCAGATAATCTACAAAACACCTCGTGATGCTCCGGGAATCTATAGGCAAGGGACATACAGATTAAGGCTTTTTGACGCACATCCATATCCAGCATCTCAATGCTTTCCGCTTGAGGAACCACCTCCGCTTTCAGAAGTTCTACTGCGAGAAATTGCGCTCGAGAGGTCGGCTTAAACTCATTAAGCGCCCTGGTCCAATGGATGCTTGAGATCGTTTTATTTTCGAGACTCTCCGCCAGACAATATAAAACCAAATGTTCTTCCCATGCGTGATTCTCTTTCCTGGACAGCTCTTTATGGGCTTCAGCAACCTGATTATTATAAAGCAATTTTTCAAATTGTGCCTGAGGGTGGCCCGCTTCCATACGACAGGATAAATAGGATGTCAGGTTCCCCGTTGCATAAAAACGGGAAGCATTCAGCTGTGCGCCGATGGCCGGATGAGTGTTTCCATGAGCAGAGATCAGAGCTTCCGCTTCGCGATGGTACCCTGCACAGGTAAGATAAAGTATGGCTTTTTCAGTTAAGGCTGGGTTTTCCAAGTCTATCAACGTAAGCAAATCATCAAACTCCCGCAGTGCGAACAGAATATTTTCGTGCAGCGCTGAATATTTTCCTTCGTCGGGATTTTTTATTAATGCTTTTCTCGAATAATTCCGGGCCTGCTTATACTCCCCCCGGAGATAGAGATCGGATGCGATGGTATGATAGCCCAATCCGTTCATCCCCGCCCCCTTCTCAGATTGTTCAAAAAACTTAAACGCCACTTCGCGGTTCTCAACAATTCTTCCAAGCAGAAAGTATGATTCAGGCTGCTCCGGATGACTTTGGCATCTTTTTTTATACTCTTCGCGTAACTCAGCATCATGTCCATCTTTCAGCATCAGGTCCTGATAAAAGATATGCCACGGCATTAAGACCGGTTCAGACTCAATTCCCTTCGCCAAAAAAGACTGGATTTCAGCTAAGGTCATCCCCTGCACAGCAATAGACAGAAGCGCTTCTGCCTCATCAGAAAACGGGTCATAGAGCAGTACGCGCTGAGCATACGTTTGTGCAGCATCAGAAAGACCGAATTCATTCAGCTTTTCTGCCATGGCGACATGTGTATTCGGTCGATACAACTGTATGCTCTGACCGCTTTCCTGCTCGCGTTCCTGCCGGGAAAACTTAAACAGCGGATAACTGACTCCGGCGAGAGCATGTACCTGCTCTCCATGGTATAAAGTGGACACTTCAGAAGATTCGGTTTTCTGCGGGATGCTGAATAAGGCCAGTCCATCCGGATTAATAATGAGCAGTTCCCGCTGCAGTAATTGTTTTATAAATGGAATGGAATAACTGAATTCACAGGAGGGCAGCGCATCCATCTCCAGCACATGCCTGCCCAGTTGTAATTGGACTTGGCGGCACCCTCCTTGCGGCAACGTATAAAGTTTATCATCAAGTAAAAAGGTATATTGGTTCAATGTTCCATTAATCAGCCAGGCTTTATGCGTTCGAAGGGTCGATAAACCAAACCCGGCAAACACTACGACCACAGCTGTGCCCAGCGATAGGAGAGGAAGATAAGCTCGGAGGTTGGATTCGGCCTCATACTGCAGCTCTTTAGCTGCCTCTACCTTCAAACAGCCCTCCATCTTCTGACAGAATTGCAGCAGCTCCTCAGCCGGAGCTCCAGCTCCCAGAACTATGGCCTTTTGGCAATAAACGATCGCATCGGTATAGTCACCAAAACGACACAGGCCTTGCGCAATCACATGTTGAACTTTTGCATTATTGTAAAAACGTTGCCCGTATGAAGTTTGTACATCATGAAACCAGCTAACTTCATCATAAAGCATGAGCGTTCTTAGGGCATGCGCACAATTGGAAGGCGTGTCAGCGTCGGAAGCAAATCCGTCCATCATATCAGCCATACTCTTTTTCCGGACCTTTGCATACGTCCGGATCTTAGAAATTCCCCGTTCGCCACATGATGCGCATTCGTCCAGAATAAAAAATGTTCCAAACGGGAAAAGCGGCACACCGAAGAGCGTTATGAAGCGTGTACTTTTATACGACTGAAGCAACGCAAGATTTGAACAGGCAGGACATCGCCCATAGTGCGCAGTAATTCTGGACTTACCGATGTACGCGCTTTTAAAACCATTAGCCATATCCACACTTCCTTATGAATAAAATATAGAGAAAATGGAGATAATCGACAAGCAACAACAGTGCTTATTATATGATCTTTAAAGCAAAATGACGTACCCCCCGTCAAAACGATCGACGCGGCAGCGTTTAGAGAAGCTCTCTAAGAGACATCTCGCAGGGCATGTTCAGCTTAAGGAATATGCTATCAGCCCTTGAGCATCAGAAGAATTTCCATCGACTGCTGCTGCATTTCCTGAACGCGCGCTTCAGAACCGGCCTCGTTGTAGCAACGGAACTCCGGCGCATTTCCTGAGGGGCGCATGTGCAGGACTTCCGAGGATTGGAAGGTTACGCGAAGTCCGTCGGTGCGGTCGATCGACTCCACCTTGCCGAACCGTTCGCTGAAGGCCTCCTCAATGGAGGCGACCTCTTCAAACTGCTGCAGAATCTTTGCGCTCTCTTCGGTTGGAAAATCCTGAATCCGGTCACTGGCCGTGAAACGCTGCGGCAGATCACTCAGTAAAGCCGAGATCGTTTTGCGCTCTCTGATCGACAGCAGAATAATGCTGAGTACCGGAAGTACGGCATCGCGCGTCGGCAGCGCCCGCAGCTCGTTTCCAAACATTGGAAAATCAGAGTTGGTCAGGAAGCCGCCGTTCGCCTCATAGCCCACCACGCCTTTACGGCCTGCATAGGTCCCCTCAATCATGGAAGCCACGACAAACGGAGAGCCGATTTGGGTGCGGCGGATATCTTCGAACCATCCGCACTTCTCCAGGGCGGTATTGCAGCTGACCGGCGTGCTGACACAATCAGCCCCCAGATACTTCGCCGCCAGAATACCGGCCACATCGCCACGCAGCCAGACCCCATGCTCATCGCTGATCAGTGGGCGGTCACTGTCGCCGTCCGTGGAAAGAATCACATCGAATCCGTTTTCGTCCGACCACTGCTTGGCCAGTTTATAATCTTCTTCACGAATCGCTTCGGTATCTACCGGCACAAAGGTGGTCGAGAAGCCAAGCGGTGTAACATCCGCCCCGAGCCCGGAAAAGATTTCAATCAGCACATCGCGCCCAACGGCCGAGTGCTGGTAGATTCCGATCTTCTGCCCTTTCAGGCAGTCGTCGGGAAATGCATTCAAATATCGGCGAACATAGTCGATCCGCGCATCGATATTCACTTCGGGCAATGCGAAGCCTTCATCACCGAAAATGGACTCATCATCCACACTAACGATCTGTTCACGAATCTGCTCTTCGTCGAACTTCAGGATCTCGCCGGTGCATTTGTTAAATTTAATGCCGTTACGGTCGGCGGGAATATGGCTGCCGGTCACCATAATGGACGGGCAGGCATGCGTAATGCCGTAAAGCGCCACGGCCGGAGACGGAATAAAACCGCAGTTCACCGGAGTATATCCCATATCAGAAGCGGCTTTGGCAACCGCGCCCATAATCCGTTCCGTACTTGGACGCAGATCGCCGGCAATGGCAACCTCCTCGCCGTTTTTCTTCAGCTCGCCGGATTCTTCCAGATATTGGAGAAAGCCTTTGGTGTAGGTGTAGCAGACCTGATCCGTCATCTCCGCCGCCAGCCCGCGCGCTCCGCTCGTACCGAACTTCACGCCGCTTTTCACCATTAAATCATTAATCTTGATGCCCATAGTTTTCTCCAAAACAATCCTCACAGAGCCGCTAAGGCCGCAGAGTCATTTAGTTCTACCCTTTGCGATCTCTGCGCCTCTGCGAGGGAAAAATCACGCGTCGATATTTTTAAGCTGAGCCGGGTTGTCCAGATCGATCTGACGGTAGTAACAGTTGCGCGGTTCGCCCGACGCGTTTTTGGTGTGGCAGATGCCGCCGCGATTCGGACGCACCACAAACAGCAGCGAGTTCTGCTCGCAGTTCACATAGGCTTCCAACAGCTCAAAAGTTTCGCCCGAGGTCAGCCCCTTGATCCAGAGTTCCTGACGCGAGGAGCTCCACAGCACCAGCATCTTGCGCTTCAGCGATTCTTCGAATGCAATCTGATTGATGTAGGCCACCAGGATGACCTCTTTGGTATCGGCATGCTGAACGGCTACGGGAATGATTCCCTTGGTGCCTTCAACCGCTTTTTCCAGCTTGTTCCAATCCAGTGCCAGTTCCAATCCTTCTTCGAGTTCTTTGCTCATAATCTATTCCTTCTCTGTTTTGAAAAAGAGAGGGTCTAATAATGCCCCTCCCCGGGCAAGCTGAAGTTTATAAAAAGCTCCGTTTTCAAGGAGCACCACAAAACCCTTGCTGATCTGCAGGTATATTTATAACCTATCCGTTATGAAAAACTTATGCATCACAGCCACAGTTCTACTCTTTACCTCTTTTTACGCCGCCGCCACGCCATGGAACCGGCTGAGCTCATCCGAACGCGATTTCTGCGAAGTTCATATGGCTAAAGCGCTTGCTCTTTACGAGGCCGGCGGTCAGGACGCCTCCATCCAATCATTGGAAGATTCCTACGATCTCGCCGACATGAAATTCAGCAATTCCTTCTTTATGCACCGGATCATCTGGTGGGAAGCCCAGGTTCGTTCCGGTAAAGCCAATGAGGCATGGGGACTCAAACTGTTTCAATTCCTCCGCAGACGGGAACACGAACTCTACCCGCAGCATGCCATCCATATCCCGGGAAACGACTTCGTGCTGTATGGCAACATTATCTGGAAAATGGAAAATATCGGTATGCTGGCCCAGGCCCGTGCCGAAACCCTGGAGTTGGAAAAAACGCTGACGGAGCATCTCGGCCTCGACCTCACCTGCGAGAGCTATGCTGATCACGGCGCGCTCTTCGACTTCCTGCCCGAGGCACGCAAACGCACCTATCCCATTAAACGCGACGACTGCATGCAATACCGCCGAAATGCCACGGGCTGCTCCCGCTTCATCTACTATTGCTACATGTATGGTCTTCAGGATGTCTCCAACATAGCCCTCGCTTCCGGAGATTGGAAACGAGCGGCCGAACTCTCCGACTGGTTCATGCAATACAACGATGCCTTTGCCGTCAGCGCAGAACAGATGCGAGGCGAAGTGTGCCGAAAAGCACTCGAATCGACCGACATGCTGGCCGACATCTGCCAGTTGCACAAACAACCGGAACAGGCCGCGGACCTGTATGAAACCTTTATTGGTAAATTTGAGAGTAAACAATATACATCCTCATCCAATGTCTGCAACATGGCCAAACTGAAACTCGCCCGCATACAGATTCAGCTTGGCACCCTGCCACAGGATTCCATTGCCATGGCCGAATCCGCCGTGGCCGGCATTTCGGTCTGGGATCACTACGACCGTGCACAGATCATGCATGCCAAACTCAGCCTGGCCCGGATCTGCCACGCCCTGGGCCAACCCGCTCAGGCCTGGGCCATCATCAACACCCTCTTCGAAGAAACCTCGCTCGATATCAATACCTGCCACCAGTTGCGCATCCTCACCACGGCCATCGACCTGGCCATGGACGAAGGCGGCACGCATCCGGAGCTGGAAAAATGGCTGGTGCTTGCACTGCATAACGAACGGCAGCTCGGTAACAAATTTAGAGAACTGCCCCTCTACGAAAAATATGCGCAGTTTCTCGCCATGAACGGACGGCACGATGAAGCCCGCGCCATCTACCGCGAGGCCATCCGGCTTGCCGATGCAATGGATGTGCCCGTACGGAGCGAACAGAACAGGCTGGCACTCCGGAGCCTTACCCCGGCCGCCACGGCATCTTCAGCACAGGCTCCGGCAAAGGTCGGCGACACGCCTGTCGCCAACCAGCCGACGGCCGAAGTTCCAACCATTGGAAACACAGAAGAACCGCAGATGCACACCAGCATCATCGCAGGCACCTCTGTCTCCGCGCAAATTCCGGTCAGCATTCAACCCAACCTCAGCCTGAGCTCCGCACTGAAAGGGCATTCCGCACACGGCCGGTTCTACCTGACGAACCCGGCGGAAACCGCGCAGACCGGTCAACTTGAAATTAAAGGCCGGATCGACAGCCTGAAATGGCAGAACGATCAATGGCTCACCCTGCAGGCCAGCCCGGAGTTCCCTGACGTGTCGGCAAGTAAACCGCTGAGGCTTCAGGCCGGAGCAAGCTGTATCATCGACATCACCGGCCTTCCGGCCGACGATGGCTCCGGCGGTTCCGTACGCTGCTCATGGATGAACGGAGTCAAACTGATCTCCGAAAGCCGGTGGGACTACCGCACCAGCGACGTTGCAAAACGAACCGCCGTAATCGATGCCCACGAGCTGAAGAGCAATCCCTTCTACCTGATTCCGATCAACCATACCGTCCAGCGTCAGTCGGCGTCAGTTGCCGAGGCGATCGATTTCACGGTTAAGGCAACCGCTCCGATGCGGATCGAAGCCTACAACGGATCCACCGGGAAACTGCTCTACGTCGATGCAAATGGCGACGGTGACTTTTTGGATTCCGGCGACCTGATTTCATCCGATGCCAATCATAACAACTGGCCGGATATCATTTTCAACGCCGGAGACCGGATGGCCTCGCTGACGCTTTACGTCAAACCGCAGGCCGATAACAACGGCGAACAGGAACTCACCGTCCAGGTCTTGGAAGATGGAACCTGGCGGATCGATGCGGTTGATGTAGTTAAATAGGCACACTTTCGCCTCGGAATCCGGACATACCGGAATATTTTTTCTTGTCGTAGAGCAAACGAATCCCGAGACTGTTTCGTTTATGCCCGATCCCTCGAATCGGGCTCCGCCTTGAAAGGCAAATAATTTACGAAAGGCAGAATAATGGACAGGCGCAAAGCTCTCTTTTTAACAACCGGAATCGCGGCAGGTGGTGGAACGGTTGCGCTCACGACCGCTTTCAAACCCCATATTCAACCCGCAAAAAAGCCGGGCAGGATTTCCCCTTCGAAACCGGCAGGCGGCTGGAAGTACAGCAACCTGAACCCCGCGGCCACCGCCGCTCTGGCCCATAAAAACTATACTGAAGGCAGCTGTATGTACGCAGTTTACACCAGCGTCATCTCTCAGCTTGCAGATAAATTCGGAGAGCCCTACACCTCTTTCCCCTGCCATATGATGAAATACGGACACGGCGGCGTTGGTGGTTTCGGCACGCTTTGCGGAACATTAAACGGCGCCGCAGCACTCATCGGCCTGCTGGTGTCCGACAAAAAAACACAGAATGCCCTGATCGCCGACCTGTTCCGGTGGTATGAACAAACCCCGCTGCCTGAATTTAAACCGGAAAATAGCGAATCTGAAATCCCCACCTCCGTTGCCGGCTCAACATTGTGCCACGCATCCACCACAAACTGGACTCAGGCTTCGGATTGCGGCATTGGAAGCAAAGAGCGGAAAGAACGCTGCCGCCGCCTCAGCGGCGATGTGGCAAGCCGTCTCGTCACCATGCTCAATGATTTTTTCGAAGGCAACTACACAGCACCCGGCTTCGATAATGAGACTGTGAGAACCTGTGTGACCTGCCACGGTAAAGAAGGGAAATTGAAAACCGTAAGCACCGATATGAATTGTACATCGTGCCACTCAAAATCAGTAGGCCACCAGCTCTTTGCCGATCTGCACTACAAATGTATGCAGGAAAAAGAATAAGCCTTACAGCCGGACTTCGACGCCTTTGTCGCGCATATATTCTTTGAGCTCACCCACCGTAAGCTCGCCGAAATGGAACAGCGATGCCGCCAAAACAGCATCTGCCTTGCCATCCGTTACTGCGTCAACAAAGTGCTGTTTGGTTCCGGCGCCGCCGGAGGCGATCACCGGCACATTGACCGCTTCTGAAATCGCGCGCGTCAGTTCCAGGTCATATCCGTCTCGGCAGCCATCGCAATCCATGCTGGTGAGCAGGATTTCCCCGGCCCCGCGCTGCGTTCCTTCAATGGCCCATTCAATGGCATCCAGCTCGGTCGGCTTCCGGCCGCCGTGCGTGAAAACTCCCCAGGTGCCGTCGCCGTTGCGCCGCGCATCAATGGCCAGCACCGTGCACTGCGAACCGAACGATTCAGAACATTCGTTCAGAATATCCGGATTCATAATCGCGGCAGTATTAAAGGAAATCTTATCAGCGCCGGCCTTCAGCATATTGCGTACATCAGCCGATGTACGGATTCCACCGCCGACGGTCAGCGGCATGAAAACCTGCTCGGCACAGCGGCGAACAATATCCACCATGGTTTCACGGCCATCGCTCGATGCCGTAATATCCAGAAAGGTCAGCTCGTCCGCACCCTGCGCCTCGTAGGCTTTGGCGCATTCCACCGGATCGCCCGCATCGCGCAGATCCACAAAATTCACGCCTTTAACCACGCGACCGCCGGTTACATCCAGACAAGGTATAATTCGTTTTGCTAACATAAAAAGTCCCCGAAATATCGAAAGGGTGCTGACGATATTGCAGGGACTGGAAAAACGCAAACGGGATTTCGGGCTATTCGCCGGTAGATGCCCAATCATCGGTGCGGAACGGCGAGGCGGGAAAACCCTCCTTATTGCAGAGATTGCATCCAACCGGATTATCCGCCCAGGCATAGCGAACCGCCACCGGATCAGCAACATCTGCAGCACGCACAACAACGGTATTGCCTTCAATGACGGCATCCGCTGTTACAAACTTTTTATCTGCACCGGCAATGGCAAAGGTCTTAAGCGCGCCGCCCTTGGCCATCAGGCCGGAGCCGAGATCATCAAAACGGATCACAATTGCCCCGCCCTTCTTTTTCATTCCGGTATAAATCGGGCCGCCTGCAACAACGTCTTTCCCATACGTTTTAGCCAGTGCCTGCTGTGCCAGGCGATAACCGATAGCCTGCTTGTTTTTCGGGTGAATGTCTTTCGCTTCACCGACATCAATGCCCACCGCAATTCCAACGTTTGGAACTTCTTTATGGAATTTCAGGAAACTGTCGCGGATGAAGGCCCATGCCGTGTCCTCAACGGGCGCAACCTGTTCCTTCCTATAGTTGACCAGCTGGACTGCATAGAACGGGAAATCGGAGTTCCAGTCTGCGCGCCACTGAGTCACCAGGTTTTCAAGCAGTTCCCGGTAGAGCAGAGCCCCTGCCGATGTTTTTGCATTGCGCTCACCCTGATACCACAGGGCTCCGCGAATGCCATAAGGAATGTGCGGATGGATCATGCCGTTATACAGGTTGGCCGGATAGTTCTGATCCAAGTGCGGATGGATCCGCTTGGCCGGACGCTTCGGGCCTTTTTTGCCGTTTGCCTTGGCCTTCGCAACCTGTGCTTCCCATTTTTTCAGCGCTTCGGCATACCGTTTCTTTTCGCCCTCTTCGGTAAAGGTTGCGGCTTTCCTGTCATATCCAGCCTTGTATTCCATGACCGACGGATACGCTTCCAGCGATTCCATTGGACTCCACGCCTCAATACATGTACCGCCCCAGGAGGAATGGAGCAGGCCGACCGGAACGCCCAGCGTGTTGTGAATTTCCCGGGCGAAGAAATATCCCGCGGCCGTAAAGCTTCCCACCGTCTCCGGAGAACAGACACTCCAGCTTCCCGTACAGATATCTTTCAGTTCGGTTGAAGGCTGACGGGCCGTCAGAAACATACGGATTTCCGGAAAGTTGGCTGCGGCCTTTTCTTTCTCAAAATCCTTCGATCGCCCCACGGTAAACGCCATGTTCGACTGCCCGGAACAGAGCCACACTTCGCCGACGAGTACATTCTTAACTTCAATGCGATCCGCACCCGATTTTACTACAAGCAGTTGCGGTTTGGCCGAAGCCTGCATCTTTTTCAGTCGGACCATAAATTTCCCGGTTGCATCGGCCTTGACCGTCGTCTCATTACCGGCAAAGGCCACTGTCACCTCAGCGCCCGGCTCAGCCCAGCCCCAAACCGGAACCTTCTGATCCCGTTGCAGCACCATGCCGTCCGTAAACACCGTCGCGAGCTTCAGCTCCGCAAAACCTGAACACCCGATCCCAAGAATGGCCAATATTAAAAACAGTCTACGCATCATTTTCTTTCATTCCCTTGATTGCTTCCCGATAAACATCCAGCACCGCCACACCTGATTCACCTGCCCGCTTACGGCAATCCTCGATCTCCGGCGAAGCGGTTAACAGCTCACCGCTGCGTTTCCCGAGTTTGATCCGAACCGGTCCGAATGCCGTCTCGACTTCCTCAAAACTACGCTCCAGCACCGTTCGTTTGGACAAATACTCACGAATACCGAAGGTGGTGGACTCGCGAAAAATCAGATCCAGCATCTTTTCGCGGTCCGCCGGAATGCAGAGTACCGTCAACAGAATGGCCGGACGTTGTTTCTTCATTTGGATCGGCGTCGTGAACACATCCAGCGCGCCGGTTTCCAGCAGCTGATCAAACAGACAGCCGACCAGCTCCGGCGTGGAGTCATCCAGATTGCACTCCAGCACCAGTACTTCATCGGCCGTTTGATCCTCCGCCGTTTCATAGAGCGTGGCGCGCAGCAGATTCGGCCGACCGCTCAGCTTTCGGTGCCCGAAGCTGTAAGCCGTCTTCACCGCGCGACTTCCAAGGATTGGAACCTCTGCTGTCCGCCATGTTGCAATCAGCGCCGCGCCGGTCGGCGTTACCATTTCAAAAGGTTCATCCACATCCTGCACCGGAAAGCCTTCCAGAATGCGAAGCGTCGCCGGTGCCGGGTTCGGATAAGTGCCATGTGCACATTCAATGGTGCCATGGCCCTGCGGAAGATTGCGGATTGAGACTTCATCCACGCCCAGCTTCTCCAGCGCCAGGCAACAGCCCACAATATCCACAATCGAATCCATCGCTCCGACTTCATGGAAGTGGATCTTTTCAATATCCACGCCGTGAATCGCCGCCTCGGCCTCGCCGATTCGTTGAAAAACTTCCAATGCCTGGAACTTTACAGGCTCCGGGAGTGCACTTTTTTTGATCAGCTTCTGGATCGTGCTCAAGTGGCGTCCGTGGTGATGCCCATGGGCGTGATCATGATCGTGGTCATGATGGTGGTGATGATGTTCGTGCAGCACCACGTTGCCCCGCACGCCGCTCATGCCCTGCTCGACAACATCATCCACCACAATCTCGAACGGATCGACATTCAACGACTTGAGCTCTTCGTTCAGCTCTTCCACCGAAACGCCCAGACTCACCAGCGCACCGAGAATCATATCCCCGCTCGCCCCGCCAATACTTTCAAAATGCAATGTTTTCATAATGCGCGGAGAATGACAGGTTTTCATTTTTACGCCAAGAGGCAATCCAATCCTGTATCACTTCTCCGCGCATCCCGCCGGCGGGGTCACGGCCCCCGCCCTACACACAACCCGTCTCGTGTAGCCGAGGTCCCCGACCTCGTTCCGCCGTACCGCTCCTCTGAAAGCGGGGTCACGGCCCCCGCCCTACAAGCGCAAGCTCGGCCAAACGTGTAGCCGAGGTCCCCGACCTCGCACCGCAACCTCAGAACAGCGGGGTCATGGCCCCCGCCCTACAAGTCTCAGCCAATGCGTAGGACCCTGCGCACGCATTGTGGAATTCACCACAACGGATCATCGAAAACCCTATCTCAGACATAATCGATGTACCCGGAAAACTCCCACGCCTCGGCATCCTCAACCAAACCGGCGACAACAGGGTTCTGCCGCACATATTCCCATTTGTTCGAATAAGATGCATCAGACCGAATGAGATGGTCGAAAAATTCTCTCTGCCAGATCGGTGCCTTTATTCCAAGCAGCGCACAGATTTCTTTCGAACTCCACTGCTTCCACGAACCAACCATACTTGAAAGCGTTGTCCGACTTTCAGCATCAGCGCAAAAGAAATGTACATGATCCGGCATTACCGCATATGACCCGATCGCCCAGCCATAGAGTGGCAGAGATTTAGCCCAATGCTTTCGCAGGATTTCATGAACATCCGAACGGGTCAAAAGCTGACGACGCTGATCAATGCAAACGGAAATAAAATAACGCGGATGCGATTCGTAGACGACACTCAGACGCCTCAGATGTTTTCGATCCTTCATCACAATGCTCCAATTAGGCGGGCTCACGGCCCCCGCCCTACACACCCAAGCTCAGCCAAACGTGTAGCCGAGGTCCCCGACCTCGCACCGCAACCTCCGAGCGGCGGGCTCACGGCCCCCGCCCTACACACCCAGGCTCAGCCAAACGTGTAGCCGAAGTCCCCGACCTCGCACCGCAACCTCCGAGCGGCGGGCTCGCGGCCCCCGCCCTACACATCCTATTGTGGCCGAGCTCCTTGACCTCGCTCAGCTGAACCGAACCAATCCCGCCTCGCGCAGGCTCAGGAAATCCGTATTGGAATTGGATCTGCGGTGTCCGATGACGATGTGATCGAGGACTTTGATGCCCATTACCTGCCCCGCACCTATCAGTTGCTTGGTCACCTTGATATCCTCCGAGGAAGGAGTTGGATCGCCGGAAGGGTGATTATGGGCAAGAATCATGGAGGCGCAGGAAAGTTCGAGGGCTTTTTTAAACAGCTCGCGCGGATGGACCAGGCTGCTGGTCAATGTGCCCTCACTGATCTTCTGCGGCTCACCGATCAGCCGGTTTTTTGCATCGAGCATCAGCGCCCAGAAAATTTCCTTCTGCAAAATCCGCGCCCTTTCCCTGAGTACCGCCGCAGCTTGTTCAGGTGTTACGACCATTGGACTTTCGCCCACGCTTTCCCTCGTGAGTCGCTGTGCCAGTTCCATAGCCGCCTTGATCATCTGGGCCTTCACCGGACCGATGCTGTTAATGGATTGGATTTCTTTTACCGAAGCTTTCGCCAAGGCAGTCAACGAGCCGAACGCAGAAAGCAGCCGTTGGGATACCTCAACCACATTCATGCCTTGGGTACCGGTTCGAAGAATCAGGGCGAGCAATACGGCATCGGAAACATTCTCCGCCCCGACCCGTTCAAACTCTTCCCGCGGCCGAAGCTGCGTAGGCATATCGCAAACACGGAAGGTTTCGTGTTTCGTGGAATATCTGAGTTGTTCGGGCTTTCCAGACATTGGAAGTTCTACCTCGTTATATAGTTGGAAACACACTCTTCGATCAGCAACCGTTCCTTGCGCAACATACCTTTAGAGCAATGGGAGAAAAGCGTGCCAAAGGTACTGAACAATTTAGCCTTGGGCAAAGCCCAAGGTTCTCGCCCGTACTCGACCCATTTGCCCTGAAGGGGCAATACAATAGCTTTGTTGTATTGCCCCTTCAGGGCAAGTGTACGGGCATGTATTTTTCCTTGGGCTTTGCCCAAGGCTAAAATGTGTTGTGCTTTCAGCACATCTTTCCGGCGGCGCGGAAAATCATGCTCGAAAAACAGCGAATGAATCTGGCGCTCCAGCTGGCGGACGCTCCAACCATTGGAAGCCGCCTCGCGTTCGTAATAAGCCCGCGCCGCCGGGTGCTCCCCCCGCATTAGCGCTCGGTAATGCGACCATCCAAGCGATGGCATGAATCCTGCCGAATATCCTACACACTGTGTAGGATTTTTATTAGGCGCGACCAACTCAGTAGATTCTCGATCATGAAAAGCTAAATAGAATCTGCGGAATAGCTCTAGATTCTGAACAGAGAAACCCTTTCCAAAACGCTCATTAAGCTTCGCCGAAAGCACTTTGATCAAAGACCGTCCATATTCCGCCCGCTCTTCGCCCTCCTGGACCTCCTCCACAATCTCGTGGCCAATCAGCCAATAGGCGGTGACCATTTCGGAGTTTACGGAACGGACCACATGAGTCCGGGCGGTTTCGAGAATCGAAACAACACGCCCGAACAAATCGGCAGGCCCAAGCTGACGGCTATCTTTTTGCATTGAGCGAATATTGTCCTAAAACAACATTACTCGCTCAATACTTTATTTTACTTATTTGCCTGTGCTTCCGAATCCGCCGGTTCCGCGCGTGGTGTCGGAAAGTTCTTCCACCATTTCATAAAAGATCGGGGAGCAGTCGCAGGCGACGACCTGGAAGAGACGCTGTCCTTTTTCGGCCGTGTAGGCTTCGCCTTTAATGTTATCGCACATGGCCATCAGCTCGCCGCGATAACCGCCGTCGATCAGCCCCAACGAGTTGGCCAGACGCAACGGAGTTTTTGAAATACTGGAACGCGGCATCAGGAAATAGGCCCGTCCATCTTCCGGCTCGCAGGCAATGCCGAGTTTAATCGGTTTGGTATCACCCGGCTCGATGGTGATGTCTTCGAGCACATAGAGGTCCAGCCCGGCATCGCCTTCGTGGAAATGACCGTGGTCGGCGTAGATTTCGCGGGCGGTGTCATTGAGCGGTTTAATTTTCAGATTCATGGAATTCCTTTTTAACGTCATAACTGACTGTGTTTATGGAGCAGAATCTAAAGCATCCGATGCCTCAAATCCACAAAAGAGTTTAAAACGGACGCCGTTTTTCATACATTCGTATAAATACACTTCGGGGGAATGGTTATGGATAGGGTTGTCGGGAATTCTGAAGAACCGGTGCTGGAGCTTCCGAACGAGCTCGGCCTGGTTTCGGTTCAGCGCGTCACGAAAAAATTCGGAATGAAAAAAGCGCTGGATGAAGTCAGTTTCGATGTTCCGGCCGGACAGCTATGCGGTCTACTCGGCCCGAACGGAGCGGGAAAAACCACCCTGTTCCGCCTGCTGATGGGGATTCTTAAATCTTCAACCGGCACCTTACTGGTTGATGGACACGATGCCTTCGAGGATCGGGTTGAAGTTAAATCGCTCGTCGGATTCCTTCCCGACGAACCGGTTTTTTATTCCTATCTGTCCGGACAGGAAATCCTGGAACTCAGCGCCTCCATGCACGGGCTGAATTCGAAAACCACCATGCAGCGGCTCGCACCGCTTATTGAACGGTTGAACCTGAAAAAGGACATCAGAAACTTTGCAGAGGACTATTCCCGCGGCATGAAGAAAAAACTGGGACTGCTCCTCGCCCTGCTCCACGAACCGAAGCTCTTGATCCTCGACGAGCCGACCAATGGACTCGATGTGGAATCCACCCATCTGTTTTATGAACTGATGAAAGAGGAATCGGCCAAGGGCGTGACCGTTCTTTTTTCCACCCATCTGATGGATCAGGTTTCCAAACTCTGCTCGCACAGCATTATCATCAACAAAGGGAAGATCGTTACCTGCGGCTCGATGGAAGTCATAAAATCCGGGTTCGATGCATCGGCCAATCTCGAAGAAATTTTCCTGAAACTGACGTCCGATCCTGCCGACTGATGAGCAACCGCCACTCCATGAATGACCTGCGGGGGTTTTTCCGAACTCTCAAGCTTCTACTGATCAATGCCCGCCGCCGTGCTGCCGGGCGGGCCTATCGACAGCGGCAGCTGATGAATCAGCGCACCGGCTCCACATCCGATTCGCTTCGGATTCTGGGTTTTATCGGCATGCTGTTGGTGATGGCGATGGTGCACTGCATGGCCGGCTATTCCGTGCAGCTCTACACACAGGAAGCCCAGCGCTATGACGCCGAGCAACAGGGTTCCATCGTGGTCAGTAAATATTTCCATAAGCGGCTGGTTGAATTCAAAAACTCCGATCCGGACATCGAATGGGACCTCTTCCTCAAAAAAAATGACTACTGGCTCGAGAGCGAAGCCGAGGAGCGCGAAGAAGCGTATGGCGGGACCGAACGGGAGCATCGCGCTTTTCTTGAGCAGGCCGTACAGGAACGTCCGCTTAAAGATTTTGCATCAAAAGGCGCTATCCGACCGGGACTGAAAACGATCGAAACCTCCAATCCGTTTGCCCTCACGGTCGGATCGACTATTTTCATCTGGTGGTTGATGATGCTGATCTTTCAGGGCGAAGGATTGGAACTCGATATCCAGCGCCGCCGGCATCCCATGTGGGAATGGCTGCTCAGCCACCCGGTCCATCCCGGCGCCGTATTTCTGGCCGAAATGCTCGCACCGATTACCGCCAACCCGGCCTATCTTGCCGCTCCCTTATTTTCCGCCGTTCTGTTCGGAGTGACCTATGGAGCCGGATACGGTGCCCTGGCCCTGCCAATGATCGGCCTTCCGCTGACCGTGGCCGCCGCCTGTTTCGGGAAGTCGCTGGAAATCTTTATCATGCTTCGCAGCAATGTACGCAAACGCGGCGCCATCATCGGCCTGATGAGCTGGTTCGGCTACGCCGCCTTTATCCTGTTTCTCTTTGGACTCTATGCCGCGCCCCGTATCGTCAACCTCCTCGGCCTCCTGCTGTACGACCTCTCTCAAACCCTGTCGATTTCGCTCATTCTTCCAATCATTGGAAAATGGGGAGGCATATCATCGTTCTGGCTAGGCATGCTGTGCTGTTGGCTGCTGACCGCCCTGCTCATTGGATCGGCCGTTCTGATCAGTGTCCGGGCCACGCGAAAAGGCCTCTCCGGAAATACAGGGTCCAACGAACCGGCCGCCGCGGGCAGAGGCGAAAAATGGATCGTCCGTCTGGGTCGGGATCCGCTCTACCGCAAAGAGCTCCTCTGGTTTCTGCGCGACCGCAGTGCGATCATTCAGGTGTTTCTCGTTCCGCTCACCATTGCCGGCGCCCAGCTGTTTAATCTCCGCCGGGTGCTTGCCCATGCCGACAACGCCTGGCATACGCTTTCCGGAACGGCCGTGCTTTTCGGAACCTACTTCCTCTGGATTCTCGGGCCGAAGTCGCTCACCTCCGAAGGCGCGGCGCTCTGGATTGCACAAACCTGGCCGCGCGGCATGGAGGATCTGCTCAAAGCCAAAGCCCGGCTCTGGTTCATGATCTCCTCGCTGGTCGTCGGCATCATTCTGCTTTTTGCCGCCGTTCGCTTTCCTTCCGACCTTTGGAAACTTTCTCTGATTGCCCTGGGCTGGGCCGCCTTCGGGCGCAGCATGGCCGAAAAATGCGTCACGCTCGTATCCGTCACCAAAGAGTCCGGAGAAACCGAAAAGATTCCGGCCGGCCGGCGCATGGCGGCGGCACTGGGTATGCTGACGTTCGGTATCGGTGTGCTGACTCAGCAGTGGCACCTGGCCATTACCGGGATCGTCTATTCGTGGATCACGGCCGCGGCCATGTGGCAGAACTTCCGGGCACGCCTGCCCTACCTCTACGATCCCTGGGCCGAGAAGGTGCCGCCCGCCCCGACGGTGATGCACGCGATGATCGCCATCAGCGTGCTGATCGAACTCGGCGCCGTCTTCACCGGAATCTTCACCGTGGCCGCCAAAGATGGGAATATGATGGCCGGACGAATGATCAGCTATGCCATCATATCGCTGGTAGTCATGTTTGTGACCATGGCCATGATGGCCGACCGCTATCTCCAACCGCGCGACACCTGGTCGTGGAGCGGCAGCGTTGAAGAAAAGCAAAGGAACCGCTGGATCTGGTGCGGCGACCACTCGCACAAAGGAGCTTTCTTTTTTTCCTGTATTCTAGGCGTTTTCATTGGCCTGCTGTGGGGGGTAAGCGCCAACGGATATGTGCAGGTGCTGGGACAGTTTGATACATTCTCTGAAACCTTCCAAACCCTGGAAACATTTCTGCAGGATCATCATAATACCCGCGTCATCATGTTTGTTGTGGCGGTGCTGTTTGCCCCGCTTGCTGAAGAATATCTTTTCCGCGGCCTGCTCTTCCGCGCGCTGGACCGTGAATGGGGCGGCTGGAAAGCCCTGCTCGGAAGCGCGGCCTTTTTTGCCATCTACCATCCTCCCATGGCCTGGCTGCCCGTTGGATTGATGGGTTTGTTTAATGCCCTGCTGTTTAAAAAGACGGGTCGTCTTGCCCCCTGTGTGCTGCTGCACATGGTTTATAACGCCGTCGTTCTGGCTTGGTAGGAAAACGACAAACCAGTAACCTTCGCGTTTTCATTTTCAGGAGAGCGATATGTTGAAGTTAGCCATTTTCGGATCGGGATCGGGCACGAACTGCCAGGCCATTATTGATGCCATTGAAGCGGGAACGCTGGACGCGGAAATCAAGTGTGTGCTGGCCGACAGCGAGGACGCCTACATTCTCGAACGCGCGCGCAAACACAACATTCCGGCCATCTACTTCGACTGCGCCCCGTTCAAAACCAAGCTCGACGGCGAAGCCGAACAGCAGGTTCTCCAAACCCTGAAAGAACACGACGTTAACTTTATCGCCCTCGCCGGCTTCATGCGGATCGTCAAAGATGGCCTGCTGAATGCCTACGCCGGACGGATGATCAACATCCACCCTTCCCTGCTGCCGAGCTTCCCCGGCCTCGACGGCGGCAAACAGGCCTTCGACTACGGCGTCAAGTTTACCGGTTGCACCGTCCATTTCGTCGATGCCGGCGTCGATACCGGCGCGGTGATTAATCAGAAAATCATCGCCATCGAAAACGACGACACACTGGAAACGATGATGACCAAGCTCCACGCCCAAGAGCACGTCGCCTACCCCGAAGCCCTCCAGTGGATCGCCGAAGGCCGCATTCAGCTGGATGGACGGCGGATCACCCTTGCCTGAGACTTCCCGTTGCGTGGAGGGGCGGATGCTCTCCGCCCGGGCGCACGGCGTGCGCCCCTCCAGTCAAGCTCACGGCAAACTGATCTCCACCCGATAGAAGGCTTCTCCCTCGGTGGCGGTTGAAGCCTGCAGGCTGTCGGAGCCGCCGGCTCCGGCGCGCGGAGCAGAGATCGGCTCCCAGGCGCCGTCCACCAGGTTGGTGCTCATGAGCAACGTGTAGTTGCGGTCGGCCAGTGACTCGAATTCCAGCACCGGCGGGAAGCCAGCACCCATGCCGGTCAGGGCAAAGAAGCTGGAGGCGTCGAGCATATCGGTGCCGGCCATCTGCTCGCCACCATCAGTCTGACCGTCGCCATCGGAGTCTCCAGCGGGATTCAGCAGTTCGTAGGCCCCCATATCCACCACGGCCACGCCATCGGCATCACCATCGAGCGGACGCGGGATTCCGTCGATGTCCGCATCGGACGGCATATAGCGCTCAGCACCTGCATCAGCGCATGGTGAACCGACCTGCAAATGCAGATCGGTGGCGGATACGAACAGCGGCGCGTTGGTGGTGTTGCCATTAGAGCCGTGCTCCGCATCCGGCGAGCAGGTGTAATAGATATGGCTACCGTATATGTCGCTATCCGTCGGAGCAATATTACCGCAAACAATCGTATTATAGAGACGGCCATATCCCACAGTAACGCCACCGCCCCGAACCGAGGCCGAGTTGCCGCTGAACGTGCAGTTGTAGGCGTAAGCATCCCGTTGACCACCACCATATTTAGCGGAGTTTCCCGTAAAGATGCAGTTGTTCGCCGTTCCACCATCCATTCCGCCGCCATCATTGGTCGATACATTACCCACAAACAAACAATGATTGGCTGTACCTCCGGACATTCCACCACCTCCAGACCAAGAAAGCGTTGATGCATTGCCCGTGAATGTGCATCGATTAGCCGTTCCGCCAGACATGCCGCCGCCGCTTTCAGCAACATTGCTTTCGAACGAACAGGAATTGGCCTCTCCGTAGCTCATACCAGCGCCGCCGCCAGCTTTATTTTCGACAAATGTGCAACCGTTGGCGATACCATCGTATTTTCCACCACCATTCCCCGAATCGTTTCCGCTGAAAGTGCAGTCGATCGCAATGCCCCAATACATGCCACCACCCCAACGATCCGCATGGTTGTCGATAAATTCACAATCGACGGAGGTACCAAAGAACATACCTCCGCCACCATCTTCGGCATTGTTACCAAGGAAAACACAATTGGAAACCACGGGCACCGTCCATTCGCAGAAGACACCGCCTCCAACGGCCTCAGTATAACCGTTGGTGATGGTGAAACCTTCGAGCAGGCAGTTGCCGGAGAGGTTAAAGATACGGTTGGTGTCGTTGCCCAGCACCGCGGTCGCGCCGGGGCCATAGAAGGCACGGACATTGATTTCCTTATCGACCACGATTTCGGTCGGTGCCCAGTGTGTGCCACTGGCTACCCAGACTGTTCCGCCAACGGCGGTCTGCGCCGCCACCCCAGCGACAATGGATGCCTTTGGCGTGCTCCAGCTACGGCCGTCGTTGCCATCGTTGCCATCGGTCTTCACATAGATCGCGGCGTCATCCGCCGTCAGCACTTCCACTGTCCGCTGCTCAGAAATCCCACCGGGATAGTTGTCGCTGTAGGCGGTCAGTTGAACCGTGCTGCTTCCGATTGAGTTCCATGCATGGGTTGCGGCAAGCGTATTCCAAACGGTCTGCCCATCACCAAAATCAAGCTTGAACGAAGAGACCGCGCCGGAGAGGCGTACCGCGAACGGGGCGTCGTAGCCGGCAACGACCTGCGTTGGCATCTCGATAAATTCCAGCTCAACAGCTCCGGTGGTTGCGCCTGGTTCGTCGCAACCCATTGAGGGAGGCGCCGCCCAGCTTTCGCCGTCGATGTCGGTTTCCTGCGCGGCATTGCCCGCCGCGACGCAGGGCGATCCCGCTGAAAGGTGAGAGAACGACGCCAGCATCGGCGCATTGGTAATGTTGCCATCCACCCCGTGCTCCACATCCGGCGAGCAGGTGTAGGTGACCGCTTGCATGTCGTAGAGGTCGCTGCCGTAGGCCGCCGCGTTGTACCAGGCGATGCAGTTGTTGGCCGAAACATTCTGCATCCCGCCGCCATACATGGCCGAGTTGCCGGTGAAGGTGCAGCTGTGGGCGTAGCCCGATTGCATGCCGCCACCATAGGTTTCCACCTGCGAGTCGTTGTTTGCCACCGCATTGCCGACGAAGGCGCAGCTGTAGGCGTTGCCATAACACATGCCGCCACCGTAGACGGTTGCCGAGTTATTGATGAAGGTGCATCCTTTGACGGAACTTGCCCCTCCACTGTATGTCCCCCACAAACCACCGCCGCTCTCCTCAGCCGTATTGCCATCGAACAAGCAATCAAACGCGTCGCAGTAGTACGCTCCGCCGCCATCCACCGCGGTATTGGCAATGAAAGAGCAATGGTTTGCCGTGCCGGAATACATACCGCCAGCTTCGTTGGCCGAATGGTTTCCAATGAAGGTACAATGGGTTGCCGTCCCCGACTTCATACCGCCACCACCACCATTCCAGGTTGCCGTCGCGGAATTATTGCTGAACACACAGTTGTTGGCAACTCCATCAGCCATGCCGCCGCCTGCACCGGTGACGTTATTATAGAAGAGGCAGTCATTCGCCACCCCATAGCTCTTTCCTGCGCCGGTTCCATCGTGGCTATCACCATTTCCATCCACGGTAAAATTATCGTGGAATATGCAATCGTTGGCGATGCCGTAGATCATTCCTCCTCCACGTTCGATAGCGGAATTTCCAATAAAGAGGCAATCCGAGACCAACGTGATCGCATCGAGAATGCAGCAAACACCGCCACCGTCCCGAGCTCCGGAAGCGTATCCATTGTTGATCGTAAGCCCACTGATGGCACAATTCGTGGTGGTGAGATAGAAACAACGGGAGGAACCACCGCCATCCACTACCGTAACATCGCGCCCATTAACGCTCTGGACAACGACATCGCGCTCGAGCTTGATTTCCTGCGTAACCTGATAAGTGCCGTTGTAGAGCCAGACCATGCCGCCGGGAATGCCCTGTGCGTCCACACCGGCCTGAATCGTCGCCTTGGGAGATGTCCAGGACAACCCATCATTGTCGTCGTTTCCATCAACGGCCACATGGATCGCCGTCCCGGCATCGGTGGTAACCGAAACCTGCTGGGTGATCGACAAACCCAGTGGATAATCACTGTTGAATGCGGTTAAGACCACATCGTAAACGCCTGCGCCCACCCATTCATGCGATTCAATGATGGAATTGGTGATCACCGTGCCATCGCCAAAATCAATCCTCGTCTCGGAAACCTCGCCTTCTACGCGGATGCGGTATTCCGTCGGATGATCAACCAGTATCAACTGCGGGATTTTAATGGCCAAGTCAATTTCGCCGGCAGTAGTTCCAACGGGCTCGATGCAACCCATGGAAGGAGTGGATGCCCAGGCATTGCCGTCAATGTCGGTTCCGGAAACATAGTTGGTGCTTCCCGCCCCGACACACGGGGAGTTGGTGGAAATATGGGAAGCCGAAACGAGCATTGGATCGTTGGTAATGCAGTTTTTACTGCCATAGGGCGCCTGGAGAATACAGCAATTGTTGGCGGAACCATAATACATGTCGCTAGTGGCACCATATCTGTGGCGTTCATTTTTCCAGAAGATACAATTGTTCGCGGTGCCCATGTACATTCCTCCACCGGCATAATAGCATTCGTTTTCGGTTATGGTGCAATTGTTGGCCGTAACCGTATACATTGCACCTCCACTCTGTTCCGCCGTATTGCGGGTAAAGACACAATTATTTGCGGTTCCCTTGTACATTCCTCCTCCATTTGAATCCGCCGAATTGTCCTCAAAGGTGCAGCGTTCGGCGGTACCATTATACACGCCTCCGCCTTCCTTGGCATGGTTTGCCTTGAAGGTACACTGATAAGCCGAACTATAGTACGCCGCTCCTCCGTATAATGTTGTGCGGTTCCCGATGAAGACGCAGTTGGTGGCCGCCGACTGGTACATTCCTCCGCCGACTCCTGCGGCCATGTTTCCTGAAAAGAGACAACCGTTCGCAATGCCGAGATAGATCCCGCCGCCGTGGCCATCCGATGTATTGCCTATAAACTCGCAGTCGAAGGCTCTCCCCTTATACATCCCGCCACCTTCACTATTTCCTCCGATAACGCAGTTGGTCACAACCGGAACGCTATCTTCGCAATAGATCCCGGCTCCGCTGTTGGCATAACCATTCGTGATGGTGAAGCCCGAGAGGATGCAGGTATTGGTATAGAGGTTGAAGCAGCGGCTGTTGCCATCGGACAGCACCACCGTATCGGCGGGATTGCCCTCCCCTTTAATGAGCAGCGCTTTATCGACCCGGATCTCTTCCGGAATGGAATAGATCCCTGCCCCGACATTAATGGTGTCGCCTGCGGTTGCGGTATCGATGGCGGCCTGAATCGTGGCCTTGGCGGTGCCCCAGCCATAGCCGTCATAGCCATCGCTGCCACTCGTACTGACGTAGAATTCAAGAGCCGATGCGTTGAATGTTGCGAGGAACAGCAGTAGTGCGGTGAAGAGGTGAAGGTATTTCATTATCCGTCTCCTTAACTTACCTAACCGTTCTGTAAAGCGAACGCCTTCTATTTTCTCTCTATTACACTGTGTTTATTGGGTTTGAGGCCTTCGATGCCTACTCCCCCGTTTTATCCGGG